>NZ_JBALNY010000050.1:8998-22813 GCF_036962145.1 Bacillus sp. JJ1764
ATCGTCGCCAAGTTGCCCAGCCCTTTTAACGACCGTATAAAATCCCCCCAGATCATTTGTCAAGCCGAATCCTATTACCGACCCAAATACCAATACCCGTCATTCCCAGGTGCCAATCCAGCAAAAAACCCCTCTCACATGAGAAGGGTTCATTTAATAAATTACTATTTTGATGACTTTGTAAATTGTTCTTCCTCTGTAGAACCTTTCAAGGCTGTTGTGGAAGAGGTTCCGCCTGTGATGACCATGGACACTTGGTCGAAGTATCCTGTACCAACTTCGCGCTGGTGGCGTGTTGCGGTGTAGCCGTACTGCTCGCTGCCGAATTCTGCTTGCTGCAGTTCGGAGTAAGCTGCCATGCCGCGCTCTTTGTAGCCGCGAGCTAGTTCGAACATGCTGTGATTTAGAGCGTGGAAGCCGGCAAGGGTAACGAACTGGAACTTATAGCCCATTTTGCCAAGCTCCTCTTGGAATTTCGCGATTGTTTCCTCGTCAAGCTTCTTCTTCCAGTTAAACGATGGAGAACAATTGTAGGCTAATAGTTTGCCAGGGAATTTTTCATGAATTGCTTCTGCAAAGCGACGAGCTTCCTCGATATTTGGTTCTGATGTTTCACACCAGATTAGATCAGCATATGGAGCGTAAGCCAATCCGCGGGCAATGGCCTGATCAATTCCTGCTCTTGTACGGAAAAAGCCTTCCGTTGTGCGCTCACCGGAAATGAATGGAGCATCGTTCTCGTCGATATCGCTCGTGATTAAATCAGCGGCGTTAGCGTCTGTGCGGGCAACAAGTACAGTAGGAACGCCCATAACGTCAGCGGCTAAACGAGCTGCGATTAGGTTACGAACGGCAGTTTGGGTCGGAAGGAGAACCTTTCCACCTAAATGACCGCATTTTTTCTCAGAAGAAAGCTGGTCTTCGAAGTGAACGCCAGATGCCCCTGCTTCGATCATGCCCTTCATCAATTCGAAGCAGTTTAACTGGCCGCCAAAGCCTGCCTCCGCATCGGCTACGATTGGAGCAAACCAGTCAACTGAATCATCGCCTTCTGAATGGGTGATTTGGTCAGCACGCTGTAATGCTTGGTTAATTCTTTTGACAACAGCCGGAACGCTGTTTGCCGGATATAAGCTTTGGTCCGGATACATGTTTCCTGAAAGGTTGGCGTCAGCCGCAACCTGCCAGCCGCTTAGGTAGATTGCTTTTAAACCGGCTTTTACTTGTTGAACAGCCTGGTTTCCAGTTAAAGCACCTAGAGCATTGATATAATCTTCTTCATTTAATAGTTTCCAAAGCTTTTCGGAGCCTTTGCGAGCTAATGTATGTTCAATATCAATTGAACCGCGAAGTTTAATAACATCCTCTGCGGTATATGGTCTTGTAATTCCTTTCCAACGTGAATCCATTTCCCAGCTTTCTTGTAATTGAGTAACTCTTTCATTCGTCATATTTCATTCCTCCTATTAATCTATTGATTTAGTTTTTATAAAAGCTCATAACCCGGTAATGTTAAGAAATCAACGTAATCATCATTCAGAATTAACTTATCGTATAAGGACACTGCTTCATCAAATCGACCGCCTTCAAAGGCTGGTTCCCCTATTTCCCGCTTGATTTTCTCTAATTCTTCTTCTTTTAATTGGTGGTACATTTCTGCTGTTACCTTTCGACCGTCAGCTAACACTCCCTTAGGATGGCGAATCCATTGCCATAGCTGGGCCCGCGATATTTCAGCTGTTGCGGCGTCCTCCATGAGATTGTATATTGGGGCAGCTCCTCTTCCTGATAACCATGAAGCTACGTATTGAATACCAACATTAATATTTGTTCGGACACCTTGCTCTGTAATCGTTCCACCTGGTACTTCCAACAGGTCTTTTGCGGTAATGGTTACCTTTTGCTGTTTCGATGTATGAATTTGATTCGGCGTCGGCATTTCACGGTTGAATACTTCCATGGCCACCGGTACGAGACCAGGATGGGCTACCCAAGTGCCGTCGTGACCGTCGCGGGCTTCACGTTCTTTATCGGCGCGTACCTTTCCAAAAGCCTCTTCATTCGCTTCTGGATTATTTTTTATCGGAATCTGTGCTGCCATTCCGCCCATTGCAGGTGCTTTGCGGCGGTGACAGGTTTGAATGGTAAGTAATGAGTATGACCGCATGAATGGGACTGTCATGGTTACTTGCGATCGGTCTGGGAGGATAACATTTTCTAGGTTGCGGAATTTCTTTAAGTAGCTGAAGATATAATCCCATCTGCCGCAGTTTAGTCCGGCTGAGTGCTCTTTCAATTCGTACAGGATTTCATTCATTTCAAATGCGGCTAAAATCGTTTCAATTAAAACCGTTGCTTTAATGGTGCCTTGCGGGATCCCCAGCGCATCCTGCGCGAATACAAATATATCGTTCCAAAGGCGAGCTTCTAAATGACTTTCAAGCTTTGGAAGATAGAAATACGGGCCAGTTCCGCTAGCAAGCAATTCTGTTGCATTATGGAAAAAGTAAAGTCCAAAATCGAAAAAGCTTCCGGAAATAGGCTTGCCATCCAATAAGACATGCTTTTCTTCAAGGTGAAGTCCGCGTGGTCTTGGAATCAGCACGGCTGTCTTTTCATTAAGAACATATTTTTTTCCATTCGGATTTTCAAAGGAGATTGTGCGTCTTACGGCATCTCTGAGGTTTATTTGCCCTTCAACGATGTTTTCCCAAGTGGGTGAAGTGGCATCCTCAAAATCAGCCATAAATAGTTTTGCACCTGAATTCAAGGCGTTGATGACCATTTTTCGGTCTGTTGGTCCGGTGATTTCAACCCGGCGATCTAGCAAGTCCTGCGGCAGTGGGGCAATGGTCCAGTCACCATTGCGGATATCCTTTGTGTTCGGCAGAAAGTCTGGTAATTCACCGTTATTGATTTCTTCTTGGCGAACCTGTCTGTACTGTAACAGTTCTACTCTTCTGGGACCAAATTTTCGTTCCATCTCTCCAATAAAATTTAAGGCTTCAGGTGTTAGAATCTCATCATACTGGGCTTTTAAAGCCCCTATCACCTCAATACCCCTTGTTTGCGTTGACATGAACTCGACCACCTCTTTGTTATAATACAGTAACTTACCTCGTTTTGTATTATATAACACCATTTTCAAAAAAGAAACCACTTTTCTGAATTTTTTTAAAAATGGGTAATTTTGCCCTGTCCTATTTATGAAAAAGCTTGGAAAATAAGGCAGGAAGTATATATGTATTTAATTGGGTAATTTTTACTAGGAGGGCTTTTATGGACCTGAAAGTTGTGGACATGAATCGAACCTACGCTGAAGCTATATTGAACTGGAGCTATGAGGAGCCCTATGATTTTTATAATAGTGAACTGAGCGAGGACGGAATCAAGGAGTTTTTGAATTCCTCATATTATGCGGTTGTTGATCATCATGAAGAATTAATAGGATTTTTTTGCACAGGAGAGTCCGCACAGGTGCCATTTGGCGTTCATTATGGAGCCTATACACCTGGGTTCATCGATGTCGGGCTGGGCATGCGACCCGATTTAACCGGGAAGGGTTTGGGATACCCCTTTCTTTCTTTTGTTCTGGAATTTTTTAAAAATCAGGCTCCATTCCGCTTAACTGTAGCAGCCTTCAACGAGCGGGCGGCCCGCCTTTATTTTAAACTTGGTTTTCGTAAAGAGACCGAGTTTACTTTCGGAAATATCGTGTTTATGACGATGATAAAAAAAGCGGACCCCAATCACTAAGAGGGCTCCGCCTTTACGTTAACAATTTTTTAAAATCTTCTTCACGATCGTCACTATTTAAAAATTTCGGAGAGGTGATTTCTTGGAGAAATTTTCTTTTCATAGCCCCGTCTTTTACTTCTTTCAAGATCCATTGGCGTTTAACAAAAAGGAACTCCAGATATTCCTCATAATCTTCGTCAAATTGTTCCTCCAACTGATTTCGAATTTGACTAGCAAGAATAGGGCTGGCACCTTCTGTTGAAACAGCAATGGTCAATCGGCCGCGCTGCATTCGGGATGGTACATGAAAATCAGAGTGTTCATGGTCGTCTGCCAGCATGACAAGCTGATTGGGCCCAACTGAACCCTTGACGTCTTGGTTTATCTGAGGATGATCGGTTGCTGCAAAGATTAAAAAAGCGCCCTCACAATCTGTTTTCAGAAAAGAGCGTTGATGCCAAAGGATTTTTCCATCATCAGCAAGTCTTTTTAGTCCCGGAGTTGTTTCAGGGCTAATGACTTCAATGCAGGCGCCTGAACCAATCAGGCCGTTCACCTTTCGTTCCGCCACTTTCCCTCCGCCAACCACAATTACCTTTTTTCCATCAAGCTGTAACATAATCGGATAATAGGACATGTTCCACCTCACTGGCCCGTTTTTGAATAAGGGGAATCAGCTTTTCATCAAATCCTACAGGTCTGCAGAATTTGAAGTCTCCACCCAATTTTTCTAACTCCCGTTTCATTTTGACCGTATAGCCACCTGTAAACAAGAAATAGGGCAAAATATAGATAGTTTGATCCATTAATTCTCTTGCTTTTTCATGATAAAACTGTGAAGTTGTCATGTACCCAATTTGAACGGGATGACTGATTTTCGCCTTCAACCGTTGAGCCAGGCACTCTGTTTCAATCGCTGCCTGAGCATTTCTGCTGCCATGCCCAACTAGTAGGACAGCTGCCTCTTTATCGAACTGAGTTTCTTTTAGCCGGTCAGCCAGAATCTCCACCATGATTTCGTCTACACCTAGCGGTCGTGCAAGATGAAATTCAACCCCTGAAATACTTCTTAGAATGTCAGGGATATCCTGATTCACATGAATCCCAGGTGCCAGAAACACGGGAACCACGGTAATCTGATCGGCTCCCTGCTGAATGCAGCGATTCACAGCTTGGTTGACAGATGGCTCTTCATGCTCCAAAAACCCGTATTCCTTGATGGAAGCCTGAGACGTCGCCATGACCTTTTGGATAAACGTAACAAACAGATCATTCGATTTCGCCCTACGGCTTCCATGTGCTACATATATAATAGCATTCATTGTTACTCACCTTTGTTGGACAAATATTCGATCAAGGATTCCTTGGTAGCTTTTTTCGGCATCCCATCTGAGATGAATCCACTTTTTTCAACGGCGGTCAACGTTTGTTTCCCCATACTAACCACTTCTGCCTTATTTAAAAGCTCATCAACATGGATCTCACATTGTTCCAATGCTGCCACAAATGGTTGAACGGAGGCTTTGCATGGGAATACAACTGTATTGACATCTGCTTCCTCGAACATTCTTTTAAAGATCGGCATGTATTGCAGGTCTAGCTCCTTGTTGCTGGTCTGCCATACGTCAGCAGTTGCATAGTTATTTTTCAAGTGGCAGCGTTCTCCGACGACTAACATTTTACCTGTTTCAGATAGCTCATCGATTAATTGAGGAATAAAACCACGACTTTGTAAGGCATTCATCGTTTTAATGGACATACCGAAAACATCAGCGTTGATCTTTCGGATGTCGATTTGATTTTCCATCAAAGTTTGGAAAAATTCAGTAACACTTTCAGGTGAAGTAAACAGGATATTTTGATAGCTTGAAAGATCAGCTAAAATTTCTTGATTAACAGATTCAGAGGTACGAATCCATTTCGGAAATTCGATGACATCTGCGCCTTGATTCATCAATTCCTTAGCCAGTTCACTTGGACTGTCGCTGGTACGTGCCAGTAAAATTTGTCTGCCATGCAATGGCTTCTTTTCAACCCAGCTGATCTTTTCCCTTAGAGAGATGACTTGTCCTACAAGGATAATCGAAGGATTGCTGAACTTTTCAACCATCGCTTTTTCGGTAATGTCTGACAATGTCCCCTGCAAGGTTTTTTGGCGGCCAAATGTACCCCATTGGATCATAATAACTGGTGTTGAAGCCGGCTTACCATGCTTGATTAAGTTTTCACAAATAAACGGTAAATTTTTTACTCCCATGTAAAAAGCAATGGTGTCGACACCACGGACAAGACCTTCCCAATCAAGGAGAGGCTTTCCGTCTGCTGATTTATCATGGGCTGTGACAACCGCAAATGATTCAGCATGGGCGCGGTGTGTGACAGGAATTCCTGCATAAAGAGGGGCAGCTAGTCCGGATGTAATTCCAGGAACAATTTCAAAAGGAAGATTATGTTCAGCAAGTGCTTCTGCTTCTTCCCCAACGCGGCCAAAAACACCTGGGTCGCCACCCTTAAGACGGACCACATTTTTTCCTTCTAAGGCTTTTTCGACTAGTAGTTGGTTAATATTTTCTTGGCGCATAATATGACGATCCGGTAATTTTCCGGAGTAAATCAACTCACAACCAGCAGGCGCAAACTCCAACAGCTTAGGATTGGCAAGCCGATCGTACAGGATGACTTCAGCCTGTTTGATTGCTTCCATTCCTTTAACTGTAATTAATCCAATGTCTCCTGGACCAGCTCCAACTAAAAATACTTTCCCCTTTTTCATTGCGCAGTCTTCCTTCCCCTGTTTGCCAGACTAAATGACAATAAATATAATATCCTCTTCCACCTGTACTTCAAAGGTCTTTACATGCCCTGTATCCGGGGCTTGGACCATGCCGTCTACTAATGAAATTTTCCAGTCATAGACTGGGCAGAACACGTACTCACCGCTTACCAGCCCTTCCGAAAGGACTCCGCCTTTCGGATGTGGACTGTGATTATCAATAGCATAGACGTTTCCGTTTGAAACTTTAAATAATGCAATCTCTTGATTATCAATTTTAACCGTATAACCTGATCTAGATTTTAAATTGGAATAGTGGGCTACTGGAATTCGAGTTATTGTTTTAAGCATTATACATCACTCCCCAACCTTTATTAAGTGTTTCGCATAATATTTATCTTTTATGTCTTCGTTTTCAATCGCTTCTGCCCATGGTTCATTATATTTTTTTAAAGTTTGATCCATGCGTTCATTTAAGGCTTGGCGGGTTTCCGGATTAGCAAGAACTTCCTTCACATGGTCCAGCCCTACTCGTTCTAACCATTTAGAGGTTCTCTCTAAGTAATTGGCAGTTTCACGGTAATATTGCAGATAAGCGCCGGTCATTTCCATGACTTCTTCTTTTGTTTTCACAGTGTATAACAGATCTCCGGCACGAAGGTCAACGCCGCCGTTACCAGCTACATAAATTTCCCAGCCGCCATCAATACCGACAAAGCCTATATCTTTGATGCCTGCTTCAGAACAGTTGCGCGGGCAGGCAGAGACACCCATTTTTACTTTATGTGGTGTATCTAGTCGTTCAAATTTTTTCTCCAAATCAATTCCTAAAGCCATAGAATCTTGTGTTCCATAGCGGCAGAACTGGGCACCGACACAGGTTTTTACCGTACGCAATGTTTTACCATATGCATAGCCGGATGGCATATCTAGCTCTTCCCAAACTGCTGGAAGGTCTTCTTTGTTGATGCCGAACAAGCCAATCCTCTGTCCACCGGTCAGTTTAACTAATGGAACATTGTATTTTTCCGCAACTTCACCAATTTTTTTCAAATCAGCAGCTGTCGTAACCCCGCCGTACATTCTAGGTACAACGGAATAGGTTCCGTCCTTTTGAATGTTGGCATGCATTTTTTCATTTACAAGGCGGGAATCGCGGTCATCCTTATATTCATCCATGTGAATCATGCCAAGGTAGTAATTGATAGCTGGACGGCATTTCGTACAGCCTTCCTCGTTCGTCCACTCTAATACATTCATAACTTCTTTAACACTGGTTAAGCCCTTTTCTTTGATCTCCGCCACTAATTCCTCGCGACTTAAAGTGGTACATCCGCAAATACTTGTTTTCTGAGCTGCAGCTGCATCAAATTGATCTCCTAAGGTGTGGGCAAGAATGTTGCTGACCATTGGTTTACAACGTCCACAAGAACGGCCGGCATTTGTGCAATGGCTGACTTGATCGAGTGTGGTTAACCCTTGAGTTTGAATAGCATCCACGATAGCACCTTTGGTGACACCATTACAGCCGCAAATAAGTTCGTCATTTGGCATGGAAGCAACATCCTCACTTCCTCCTTCGCCAGATTCTGATTGCAGAATGGATACACTGGTCATTCCGCTGATATCTTCTTTTTTCGTCAGCATTCTAAATAATCTCGTGCTGTCTTTCGTATCCCCGTACATCACCAGTCCGACAATCAAGTTGTCTCTTGTTAAGATCTTTTTATAAACGCCGTCATATTCGTTGTACACCATGATGCCTTTTGTGGTTGGATCTTCTTCAATTTCTCCTGCAGAGAATAAGTCAACACCTGCTACTTTAAGCTGTGTTCCGGTGATGGAGCCTTGGTATGGTTCTCCAACCATTCCGCAAATTCGCTTCGCAAGCACTTTCCCTTGCTCATATAACGGAGCCACTAAACCATAGACAATTTCCCGGTGCTCGGCACATTCACCCACAGCATAGATATGCGGAGCGCTGGTTTCCATAAAGTCGTTCACGACAATCCCGCGATTCACATATATTTCACTATTTTTTGCGATTTCTGTGTTAGATTTAATTCCGATCGCCATGACAATCAGATCAGCTTCTGCTACTGATCCATCTTTAAAACGAAGCCCCGTTACTCGTTCATCACCCAGAATCTCAACCGTTTGTTTTTCCATTAAGAAATTCATGCCTTGCGCTTCCAGCTCAGTTTTTAGCATATTAGCTGCATTTGGATCCAATTGACGCTCCATTAAGTGCGGCATTAGATGGACGACATCGACCTTCATTCCTAGGTTCAATAATCCTCGTGCTGCTTCAAGTCCAAGTAATCCACCGCCGATCACGACTGCCTTTTTATATTGCTCAGCAGCTTTGATCATCATTTCACAATCTTTCACATCACGAAAACCGGTGACACCTTGTTTGTCTGCGCCTGGGATAGGCAGAATGAATGATTCAGATCCTGTGGCGATAATTAATTCATCGTAAGAAACTTCACGGCCTTTGTCGCTGATGACCTTTTTTGCCTCAACATCTATTTTTACAATCGATTCACTTGTAAATAATTCAATATTATTTTCTTTGTACCAATCTAATGGATTGATAATAATATCTTCGAAGCTTGTATCCCCTTGAAGAATATTTGATAACTTAATTCGGTTATAGTTTGGATGAGGTTCTTGTCCAAAAATCGTAATCTCAAACTGTTCAGGTGCCAGTTTTAAGATTTCCTCAATGGTTCTAACTCCGGCCATTCCGTTCCCAATCATCACTAATTTTTTCATGTGGTCTCACTCCTATATATCATTATTCGTTAATTTACGTTATCTACGTTTTTCTCTATATCTAGATTGTAATCTCCTGGAGATTAAAAAATTGTGAGGTTCGTCACAATACAAAAGAATATGTGAAGGATTTCACATTTTTGTCATAAAAAAAGGATATCCCTGGGATACCCTCTAAACGATCTGTTTTTGCCTCCTTAGTAACGGAGTATATTGAACAAAAGTGGCCATGAGCGGAACAGCTGCACCAACAATAGCAACCGGTATGACTTCCCATAACATCAATGGCGGCGTAATGAGCACGCCTGTCTTATGAATCGCAAATAATGCAAGAAAATAGACCATACTGCCAATCAGTCCCAACATCCAATGGGTCTTCTTGAAAATAAAAAAGACGAGCGGAATGATTAATAGTGTGATAGGTACATACGACGTTGGATAATGGACCGCAAGAAAAATGGACTTAAACAAAAATCTTATCAGGATATACAATCCCGCTGCCATTAACGGAATCGAATAATGGCGGAATATCCGAATAACACATACCGTCAAAAGTCCGATCATTAGGGCGGAATAAATAGGATAAACCCATTCAGGAATACCGCCAAAAATCTGCGACTTTGGATCTGAAATCAGCTGTAGTATTTCTTTTGAAGCAATGGACTGACCATGAATGTATTGATTATAAGAAATCGCTCCATTCTCTTGCTGCATATTTGGAAATAAAAAACATTCCAGCAAAAACATCGCAAACCATGTATGCATCGATTTCCAGCTAATGGTTTCATGAAAGGTAAACTGGTAATAGCCACGCCATACTCCTAATATCATAATATCTGTTGCGATATAATAAATGAAATGAGTCGGGCTCCAGGTAGTTAAATCAATTCCGTAAGCAATATGGTAAGTAAAATCAAGTGGAATACCGATAAAAAATAATACATAGCCGATGGTGATTACATTGCGGGAAAAACGATCCATATAATAAGATTCCCGCCATTCCTTGATGAGAAGCACACCCCCAAGGGCAAAGCCGATGGTGTTGACTATATGCGGAATGGAATACTCCTCAAACAAATATTTAAAATGGTAAGAAGCATCCCAAGCAGACCCTATAAATTTTAGTAAAAAAGCAATAACCCATAATCGGTAATATTTCAAACCACCATCTCCCCTCCTAATTTTACCCTAGCAAATCAAACGGATCTCCAAAGATCAGGATTAAAATATAATTAATGACAATGGCAATGGCAAATAAAATACCTATTAGACGGATATTTTTTTGTTTAAATAACCTATAAATGAGGATAATTCCGGATGTAACTACAAAGATATTTGCCAATAAGCATGTTAACAGGGCACTTTCACTATGCTCGACTGCTGTAACGTGCATCAAATATAAAGGCATCAAAAGACCTATTCCCCCATAACCGTGAAATGAACTTTCTTCTTCAAAAAAGAAAACGGAAATTCCTTTATAAAAGTTTCACCTTTTTCTACTTTCTTTATAGTAACATTACCCCGTTAATTAATGGCTACTTTTTTAGAAAAATGTTCCATTAAATTTCTGTAAATGATTCAATAAAAACCTCTTCCCAATAAAAGAGAGAAGAGGTTTTTGTTATATTAATACAATTCAGATGTTGTTTTTGCCTGAAGATGAAGCAGTAAGTAGTCTGGACCACCGGCTTTTGAATCAGTACCGGACATGTTGAATCCGCCGAATGGCTGGTACCCTACAATTGCGCCGGTACAGCCACGGTTAAAGTAAAGGTTACCAACATGGAAGTCTTCACGCGCTTGCTCCATATGGGCACGGTTAGATGTAATGACTGCTCCAGTTAGGCCATACTCTGTATTATTAGCGATATCAATCGCTTCCTCGAAATCTTTCGCCTTTGTAAATCCTACTACGGGGCCGAAGATTTCTTCCTGCATAATACGGGACTTCGGGGCAAGGTCGGCAAAAATGGTTGGCTTGATGAAGTACCCTTTTGAATCGTCCCCTTCTCCACCAGTCATCAGCCTACCTTCGCCTTTGCCGATATCAACGTATTCCATGATTTTTTTGAATGCATGGCTGTCAATGACTGGCCCCATGAATGTACCTTGTTCAGAAGGTTCTCCAATAGTTAACTGATTCGTCAATTCAACGGCACGATTCAATACTTGGCCATACACCGACTCCACTACTACCACACGAGAGCAGGCAGAGCACTTTTGACCAGAGAATCCGAATGCGGAGGCCACAATGGCTTGTGCCGCCAATTCAAGATCTGCTTCTGCGTCAACCACGATGGTATCTTTCCCCCCCATTTCTGCAATTAGACGTTTCAACCAAATTTGACCTTCACTAATTTTGGAAGAACGATCAAAAATCCGTAGTCCAACATCTCTGGAGCCCGTAAAGCTGATAAAGCGTGTATCTTTATGGTCAACCAAGTAGTCTCCAACCTCTGCCCCACTGCCTGGTACAAAGTTTAATACACCCTTCGGCAAACCTGCTTCTTCCATAACTTCTACAAACTTAGCCGCTATAATTGGGGTAGTGGAAGCTGGCTTTAAGAGGACCGTATTCCCGGTAACAATGGCCGCTACAGTTGTTCCAGCCATAATCGCTAAAGGGAAATTCCATGGTGAAATAATAATCCCAACACCAAGGGGAATATAGTGATAACGGTTGAATTCATTTGGACGACTTTGAACGGATACTCCATCTTTAAGTAACAGCATTTGGCGTCCGTAATATTCAAGGAAGTCGATCGCTTCTGCCGTATCAGCATCTGCCTCTCTCCAAGGCTTGCCTGCTTCCTTTGTTAAAAGGGCCGAAAACTCGTGCTTTCGTCGACGTATAATGGTTGCCGCTTTAAAAAGTACATCGGCGCGGACTTCCGCTTTTGTTTTTTTCCACGTTTTAAATGCTTCAACGGCTGCCTGCATGGCTTTTTCCGCATGTTCCTTGCTAGCCTTGGAAACACGACCAATTACTTCTTCTTTTTTGGCCGGATTATAGGATACAATTTTCTCTTGAGTTGAGATTTTTTCACCGCCTATGACTAGATCATAATCTTTGCCTAAATAGCCCTCAACAGTTTGAAGTGCTATCAGGTACGCTTGGCGGTTCTCCTCCAATGTAAAATCTGTAAATGGTTCATGTTTATATGGTTGTACCATTCTATAAACCCCTCCTACGAACTAAACATAGTCCCACAACATTTATGCTACCCTCATTATTATTTTCTATCTGCTTACAAAGGTTGCTTATAAAAAAAAATAATCCGGGATGATCCCGGATTACATTATTGGTAAATATAGACAAACGGTTCCGTTTCATTGGCCTTTTTCACGATCAGGGCTTCCGGACCATCCACAGATGTTACATTGACAGATACCGATAAATATTTTGGAAAGTGTTCGATTACTAAACCAGTAACGTATTGAGCGAAGCCCACACCTTCTGTTTTTCCGTAAAATTGAATTGGTATCGTAATATTGAGATCTTGCAGCTGATCACCTGTATAAAAAGCTCTTCCGATGACACCATTAAAATTAGGGAAGTATTCTTCAACATCTTGCTTAAAGTTTAAGAAAGCCGTTACATCATCCCTATGAGCTTCTTGGGCGTCGGTTGACGGGAATAAATAATATTTCTCGTCAAGCTTTTCCCATCCATTCAGGCTCGAGCTTCCTTTATCAACCGTTGTATAGGAAAAGAAATTCCCCGGCACAACAGATGTTTTGCTTTGCTGCTGGAACAGGGCGATGGTAATCGGCACCTCTTCTAGACTCTTAATGCCTCGTACTCGTTTTACGACCTCTTCGGCAATCTTTTTACCTTCACGGTCCATTTCGGCAAAGTCAATTTTTTTCTCTTTTTCAATGAACCCTTCACCTTGCTGAACACGGTAATAGTAAATAGAGTTAAGAGCCAGACCAATCGTGACCCCTGCTAATTTTACGTTGCCATTATCATCCTTTGTCAGGTAATCATGCTCTAGTAGGTGTGCCAAATATAACGGACTGCTTGGCTCACCGGCAGGACCCGTATCAACTGGATTTAGCCCGATATTATCGGGTGCCTTAAGGCCTTTTTCGGTTAGCTGAGCATCCGTATACTTCCTGTTTAGCCATAGCTTAACCGTTTTAGCTTTGATCTCCTGACCTTCTCGGAAATAATATTTATCCGTATCAAAGCTGTTTTGGGCAATACGCATTAACCCCATTTCGAACTCATTTAAATCATATCTTGTATTAATATTATTTACGACCAACCCGCGCGCTTCTCCTGGTTGAAAGGGCAAAATCGTCCGATAGTAATTATCAGAGATATTATACTTCGGTATAATAGCCTGCCCTTTCGTCTTTTCCTCCGTTTGGCCTGTGCTATTTTGCTTTCCAAAATTCGGTGCACAGGCACTAAGAATTAAAACCAGAGAGAGCGCAAGAACTGAGAGCTTTCTCACGTTGAAACACCTCTTACTTATTTAATTCTGCAATGAGTCTCTCCTCATCCCATACTTCAATTC
>NZ_JBALNY010000050.1:22840-32073 GCF_036962145.1 Bacillus sp. JJ1764
AATTGCTCCAATTTCCCAGTGAGAACAACTGTTTTTCCTGCAAAAATAGAATCAGATTCCTCTGCAGAAACCGGCTTTGTCCCTTTATAGTCCATATTTACACCGGCAGCTACCAACTCCTGAATAAGCTCCTTGGCTTCTTCTTGTTCGAAAAAGCTAACGATCGAATCAGCCATCTTATCGCCTATTTCATTTATGGCAATTAACTCCTCTTTAGAAGTAGAAGCAAGTCGTTCCATTGTTTCAAATTGCTGGGCCAAAGTTTTCGCCGCTTTTGCTCCAACAAGGCGGATCCCTAATCCGAACAGTAATTTTTCTAGAGAATTATCTTTAGATGCTTCAATCGCCTGCAATAGGTTGGAAACAGATTTTTCCCCCATGCGTTCAAGTTCCATCAGTTGTTCACGAGTAAGCTTATAAATATCGGCTACGTCAGAAATCAATTTTTCTGCAAATAGCTGGCTGATGACCTTTTCACCAAGGCCCTCAATATTCATTGCATCTCTGGAAACAAAATGAATTAAACCCTCACGGATCTGTGCCGGACATTTGGGATTAATGCAGCGGAGGGCCACTTCGCCATCCAGTCTGACAAGCTCACTTTCACATTCCGGACAATGTGTCGGCATGTAAAAGTCAACTTCTTCTCCAGTCCGTTGGTCTGCCAATACATTGACAACCTCCGGAATGATATCCCCTGCTTTTTTAATCACAACTTTGTCACCGATTTTTATATCTTTTTCGCGAATTAAATCTTCATTATGCAAGGAAGCCCTTTGCACGGTGGTTCCCGCCACTTTTACCGATTCAAGGATCGCAGTCGGGGTAATGACACCCGTTCTGCCAACACTTAATTCGATGTCTAGGAGAGTCGTGATTACTTCTTCAGCAGGGAACTTGTAAGCAATTGCCCATCGCGGACTTTTTGCCGTTGTCCCCAGCTCAGCCTGCTGATCCAAAGAATCCACCTTGATCACAATACCGTCAATTTCATATGGAAGCTGCGGTCGTTTTTCTGTCCAGCCTTGAATAAATTCGAGGACATCATCAATGGTGGCGCATCTTCTGCGTTCCTTATTGGTTTTAAAGCCTAGTTGGTCCAAATAATCGAGGGCCCCACTATGGGAGTCAGCCCCGATTGCCTCCGGATTACCGATTCCATATAAAAAGACATCGAGTCGCCTTGCTGCTGCAATTTTCGGATCAAGCTGCCGCAATGAGCCGGCTGCAGCATTTCTTGGATTGGCAAACAACTCTTCACCACGTTCTTTGCGAGCCTCATTTAACATTTCAAAGGACCGTTTCGGCATAAATGCTTCACCGCGCACCTCAACGGAGACATTTTCGGTTAAACGGAGGGGCATGGATTTAATCGTTTTTAAATTATTGGTATTATTCTCTCCGATAAGACCTTATAGGTAAAACAATTTTTGTACAAATTATCTTATAACCATTAATATCAACACATATAGCGACGATTTTCTAGTTATTCTTTATTTTTATAGATTAGACAACTACAGAAATATATTATGCACTATTTTATTCAAAAAAACGACAGTTTTGTTTATAAATTACCCAACCAAACAATATCAAAAAAAGCTGTTTAAATCAGATGCGAAGGGCCAGGATAAAATTGTATAACATTGATCAATCGCCCTCCTTAGCTATCATTCAGTTAATGGTTTAAGCAGAATCACTTATCTTTTAGTACTTGTTGGGTTTTCGCAAACCAATATCTTCTGATCTTTCTGTTAAAGCCTACTTGAATGCACCGATCTCATCTCTCATAGATAGCATAACTCGTTCTCTAGCTACATTTACGGTTGGTTCAACAAAATCGATAAAATCAGTTGTTTTAATCGTGTACGTCTGGCCTGGCTGCAACTTTGCGGCAGCAATATATTCGTTCAAATATTGCTCTGCAGATTTATTGAGTATGTTGTTCATGTAATCTTTCAATGCGTTATCGGTAGCCTCTCCAAACATAGCTTCTGCCATGTAGAATGAACCATACAATTCAGGCAGGTTTTTATCATACTCTAACATGTCTTGATATTCGAGGGGTAAATTCGTTTTCAATCTCTCATCAAGTGCCTTATACTCTTCGACGGTTAGTACCTTTCCACTAGATTCCGTATACGCCGTCAATTTCACTTTCAATTTCGAGTAAAGTAGCAATTGGTGTCTAGCCATGTTTGAAGCCACTTGTTTATAGACTTCAAATTTCTTATCATCAATCTTATCCTCTAACGCGGTCTTGTATTGCGCGCTCCAAGAAAAATGGGATATTAATCCCACAACGACTGCCGAGATGATTGCAGTAACGATTGACGAAAGGAGTTGTTTAACTTGATTGCCTTGATTACCTGGATTCCCTTGCCTCAGATTTTGCCTTTGCGACATTTTCATTTTCCTCTGCTTTTTTAGTTATTAAGTTCTTTCCATTTTGTTCTGCCCGTTATTTTAGGGATAATGAACATATTACTAACAACTTTTTAGGCAGAAACAATATGAGTCTCTCATAATCCATTTGGAAACATTGTAACACAATTTGGATATTTAGATAGTGATAAACTAACAGCCCACTTTTACTATAATGCCAGTCAAAACTATATTTTCTCCGTTTATCAGCATTATTTTCATTGCGGACACTTATTTAACATTACTCCTCGTTAGCTTAACACGTTTCTTGTCTAAAGCTATTTTTTCCCAGTCTAATACTTTATTTTCATCGTACAAAAGGCTGCCATAAGCAGCAAAATCTTTAAGTAATGCACCCTATAGTTTAGGTAGAATCCTTCACAATCTTTTCTAACTAAACCTTAGTATAACCACATTCCATTAAATGTAGTGTTTTAGAAAAAGACGACTAATATTTGGGAAATTAGACCAATTAATGAACGATATAACTATCCAAAATTAGAGTTGGGCAGCCAAAGACCTTTTAACAACAGGGTTATGAGAGAATTTATTAATAATTTTTATTTCATTATCTATACGTTCTATAAGGTTATTAATAATTGTAATACTTTTAATAACAATTTCTTTGTCGATGTTAATTTTACTACTCTGTTTTGATTTTCCATTCCTATGTACTATATCATGTCGAATCATAATCATTTTTTGAATGTCATTTAGATTCTCAGGAAACGAAACGTTTATATTATGGTAGATTATGTCAAGCAAATAATCTACCATAATATCTTTGATAGAATAATGGATTGTAAAGATTTCTGATAAATTAAATTTCTTTTTTAAACTCTGGATCAGTTTCAACAAAATTTTTAATAAATAAGGGGGATCACTTAACGTAATTGCGGTCATTACATTGGAAAATAACATTTTATTTAAGGCTTCTTGGGCTTTTAAATCTTCAATCTCTAAATTAAGTAATTGTTCTATAGCATTAATATTGTTTAGATACATTTCATGTATTGAGATTTTCAACTACCAACTTACTCAAGAAATCTTTAAAATTCTTATCTGCCTTATAATTATTACAATTAGTACAAGACAATAC
The DNA here is from genome assembly GCF_036962145.1 of Bacillus sp. JJ1764. Taxonomy (NCBI): domain Bacteria; kingdom Bacillati; phylum Bacillota; class Bacilli; order Caryophanales; family Bacillaceae; genus Bacillus; species Bacillus sp. JJ1764. The sequence goes on from NZ_JBALNY010000050.1 coordinate 26,361, forward strand.
AAGATTATCAATTGTATCTTTACCACCCACGCTTCTTGGAATAATATGGTCAACCTGAAATGAATTACTGGATAATTCAGTACCACAATATGTACATCGATGAATATCTCCCTCAAATACTTCCTCTCTAATTTTATGTTTATTCATTTTATACCTCCCCAATTTATAGGATACAACTTTATTACGACTTAACCTTAAATAGGACCAGTTTTAGAATCTAGCACTATTGTAAAACACAAGATAAATACCATTCTTCACTTAAACTTCCACTTTAGTTTAAATACATTCCTTCACATTGTTTATTTTAACTCAAATATCCATTTCTAAATATTTTTCTCCCTTTTCTAGCTTAAAGATTCATATCGAAATCTTTATTAAAAATGACCCGATCCTGAAATTGGATTGAGCCATCCTTGATCATAAACTTGGATTCAAGTCCATTACAAATCAAATATTTTAAACCATACTGTGCTAAAGTAGGACTTTATATTAAATATGTTCTTTTATAAAGAAATTGTCGATCCATTTCAGTTTCTAAACCTTTATCAACGTGCTTTTATTTATACCAGTTATATCCTCCACACGATTGCAAGAATTGGTTTCTAGGAGTTTCAGTTCATGCTCTATTTGTGCCTTTTAAACTTCTTCGGTCCACACTCTCAAGTCCTCTCGCTACCTTTCCCGTGCTTTACCTTCCTGGATTTGTTCTAGGAACATTATCTTTCAAATTCTGCCAATCGACTCATAAGACCATTATTTTCAACTGAATACAAATTAAGTAAAAACATCCATTTATGGTAAAATTAAGTTATTAGATTTTAGGAGGAATGCCATTTGGTATCACGTAAAACTTTAATAGCAGCGTTGGGTTTGCTAGAAGGGAAAACTCATGCTGAAATTGGTAAATTTTCATTAATACACAGTGTCGAAAATGAAACGTTAGGTTCTTCAAAGACAGATAGAATCAACAATTTAACCAGATACTTAATATCAAATAGATTAGAGGAAAGAGAATCTCAAGATCTAACTTTTGATATAGTAAAAGATCTAATTGAAGATGAACTCGAACTTATTGACCGAATGAATGGATGGGAAGTAACAACGTTTAAAGACAAGCATCCAAAACTATTCAATTCCTTAATTAAGGATGGATTTATAATAGATGGCATGTCTTTAAGGAGAAAACTTCCCGGGGATTTATCACCTGTAATCATTGAAAATGAAATTGAAAGATTGCTAAATAAATATCAAATGAATACTTTGAAAGTACATTTAGACCAAGCTATAGATAATTTTCATGATTCTAAATGGGAATCTTCAAATGCTCAATTAAGGTCTTTTATGGAAGGATTATTTAACGATATTGCTGATCAAATCGATCCCATTGAGAGCGCAAAGATTCAGAGCGATAATGGAAAAAGAGATCTGCTAGGAAGAACAAATCCTCCAATTTTATTTAGTGAACTTAATGAGATTTATAATGATGGCAAAAACTTTATCAATGGCGTATTTAAAAGAATCCATAGAAAAGGATCTCATCCAGGACTATCGGATTTAAACGATTGTACTTTTAGAATCCACTTGGTGTATTTAGTAGCTTCAGAAGTTCTAAGACGCTTTGATCAAGCTATGGAAAACAGAAAATAATAAGAATAGTAGCGAATACATGGATTAGCTAATCAACTAATCCCTGTATTCGTACAAAAAAAAGACCGTCAATTGACAGACTCATTGTTAAACTATAGCATCGGTTAGTTGTATAAGAAAAATTATCTTGGTCTTATTTTCCTTGTAATCTTTTAGTTCTTTTTTTCTTTAATTTCAGACCTTAATACCTTAACTTGCTTAGAATTATCAATTCCTATACTACGGCATATTCAATAACAAGAAAAGGACCAACTAAAGCAACCAGGCCATAAAATGCATAAAATACAGATTTATACTTCAACATTACCACAAATTAGGATTATATGAGGGGTTATTTTCTTAAATTAACTACCCAGTTAGTCAAAAAAGAAAGCCACCTCATTTAGCGGTTCATCCTTGAAGTACTGAAAAATAAAATTTTAATATTGATCTTCAGCAGATCTTCATTTATGTTCTTCTTCTTTGATTTTCTTGTTTAGTATCCTTACTTTACCAACCATTAGCAACCTCATATCTTGTACAATATACCTAGCTAAATCTTCGTCTGAAATGTCATCTCGATCAATATCAAGACGGAATTCTTGCCCTTGAAGTCCACCGCCATTCATAAACTCGATTTCAAAGTCGAATAGAACTCTTTTATATTTAGAATCCACCTTAACTTAGTTTTAGAGTGTTATGTATATATAATCTGGTTTTAAAAAATAAATACCTTCTTCCACTCCCTGTCCTTTAGCTTAAGTACATTTCTTCTTTAAACTCTAACATAAATAGCCAATTTCCTTATTAAGTGTTATTCCTCAATCCGACCCTTTACATAAAGAAAGAGCGCAATTCACACCTGAAGAGTTGCGCCTGTCTGTTGATTAAGTTATGTAGTTACAAAACGATTTAATAATAGACACCTAGTAAAGAACCTGATTCATCAGAATCAGTAAGCACCTTAGAAAGTATGTTGCTTTTCACTTCACTCTCTACACTTTCTGGTAGATCATCTGAGTTCAACGTGATTATATATTGGAATCCCTTTTCTAAGGATTTTTCTTTCCCAAAACGTAATGCCTCTGCTATCTGTCTTTCATCAACAGGATCATAAAGAGCACTGTCGTGTACCAAAACATCCATTTTTCTGCCCAAATATGAAGACATTTGAATCATCATCATGTCAAAGCAGTAAATTAACATACTATTTATACCAGTACTCCCTTGGTTTCTAGAAACCATTTCAATGTCATATCTACCATTTTTAGTTTGACCAATATTTAATTGTGCTGCCGAATTATATAATGATTTGGATACTTCTTCTACTAACAAAATAGCTCTTTGTTTTGTTTTAGCGTGTTCTTCTAGCGATTTAGTAATTTCTATTATTAATTTCTGTTCTGCTATTTTTAAATTTGCTTCTTCCTCACGTATTGAAATTAAAAGCTTTTGTTGATTTTTAAAAGTTATTATTTTATTAACTAATTCATTCAATTCTAATTGTAGCAAAGAATATTGCTCCAATGCTCCATGTGTATTAAGAATTTCCATCTTCTTGGACTGTTCAAGCGATAGTTTCTTTATTAATGCCTCTCTTTCCTTAACTAATTTTTCATACTTATTTAGCTCAGAACTAAGATAATTTTTTCTGTTGCTAATTAATCTTTCATGAAATATCTTTGATTCTGAAAAAGTCTTAACTAATGTATCTGGAAGTTTTACCTTCACTTCTTCATATAGATCTTTAATATTAATATCTGAAATAATATCTTCATTCTTTGATGCTTCTTTAAGGTCTGTTATTATCTGTCGATCCATAAAATTATTATTACTTAAGTCAGAAATTTGCTTAGCGTAGCTACTTGCTTCAACTTCAATATCTTTATATTTTGGATGTACTTGAAAATTTTCAAGCTCTTTTTTTAAGTTATTAGCTTTTTCTTCTAAAATAGTGATTTCTGTATCTAAATTGATTCCCTCATTAACGATTTCCTTATATGCATCAGTCCTTAATACTTTTTTAAGATCAGTAATTTCTTTTTTCTTTTCCTCTAAATTTTTTTGATCTATAGACAGTTTTGTATCAAGTCCAAGTAAATAAGTAAGTGCTATCTGTGTAGGAAACACTTTTTGATTTTTATAATATCTTGATGCTTCTAGAAATCCCCCATCAGCAGCCTTTCTAGCGAAATATGGAAATAACGTTCTAAACTTGATGTTCTCATTTATTCTCGGATCTTTATTGTCTAAATTAAATAACGAATCCCCCAAGAATTCATTCCATTCAGCTACTTTCATTTTTTTCTCTTGATTTCCAAAAAGGCTTTCAAATTTACTTCCCTTTTCACAGCACACATAGACATAATTTGAATCAAATCCACGCCTCTTTACTATAAATTTAGTATCTTCTAGCCTATAATCCATAATAAAAAAGTGATTTTTAAACTTAGGAAGTTTAAAAACGCTATTATTGGTACAACTACCACCAAATAAAAAATGTATTATTTCAACGAACGTAGTTTTCCCTAATCCATTTCTTGTATCCTTATCGGTAGATTTTTTTGTAATATCAGCAAGCAATATATTTAACCCATTATGGAGTTTTATTTCCTCAAATGTATCAAGAGTACTGTATATTTTTTCAATCATTAATTTGCCCTCCATAATAAATCATCTTCATACTCAATCGCCCCTACGATATATAAAAAATCTAGAGCTAGTATAAACAAATCAAATTGAATATTTGGTACATTATTTAATTCCTGATTTTGGAAATTGAGGTAAGCCTCCCATGTCGAACTTAACGATCTTGGAGAAGTTAAAAAAGATAAAATCCTAGCACCAATCTTTAAAATAGTTTTATCTTCATGTAAATTTTTTGTTGGTGTTAGCACTTTAGCTCCCCCTTTTCCTATCAATAATCTTAACTTTTTTTTCTTTTTTAAATTACCAATAACTATCTTCTCTAGTTCTATATAACATTCATTATACATAGTTAAACACTAGCTACGCTTTCAAAAATTGTACATTGCTCAAAAAAATATGCCAGAACAGTATGTACTGCAACCATATAAATTTGATCGCCCTTTTTGTCCTCATCTGATATAAACTTAACAAGTTCACTGTATATATCATCTGGATCTAAGCATGATACATCTCTATAATGCTCGTACTGTTTCTTTAATGTACCTGCAATTTGGTCTCCTAGATTAATATTAGTTTGTAAGTTCATATATTGCCTAACTAAAGGAGCTCTAATTATTCCAGTTTTAATTAACTCTATAATTGGATCACTGAATCCATTTATCATTAATTTATCTTCTGGAACTGGAATAAAGTCTTCTTCTCTTGGATTAGACCTTTTAGATATTGATTTAATGACTGGTTGAATGTCTTCAAAGGTTAAATTTGTGAAATTATTCCTTGAAGGGATTGGTCCTAAGATCTCGTCGATAAGAAAATCTTCAAGCGAGAAAATAATATCTTTTAGTTCACTAGGTCCCCAAAAACTAAGGTCAATCTGCTCATATTTAGAATTTAATTCAAGCAACTTCTTATTTACTTTTGGCGGTAGTCCTGTTTGATTATGTACAAAAGACCATCTATCGAAATAATCTTCCCAGTAGTCCAAAGCTCCTTCCAAATCACTTTCAATTTTATTTATCATCCTATTTTGATTTAGACTCCGAGGACCATTCACTGCAAACAGATACCTCTCATTAATAAGATACCCATCATTTTTCCTATCTCCTTCTCTTCCCCATGGTTGGCAGGGTATAAAGTTATCTTTAAACTTATGCTTCATTACCTTAGAAAAGAAGTCTTCGTACTGCGTATCTGTTCTTTCACGAATTATATCCTTAAAATTGTACTCATAAAACGCCTTAGATAAATCATCCATAATGCTTACTCCTACTTTCGGTATATTTCAATCAAAAGTTGATATATTTGTCATATAAGATTTTCATTATATTAACTAATAATAGAGAGAATAATTTTATCCCATTAAATCTTTATTATCCAAGTAATTTCTTTAATTTTAAATTCACTACATTAAACATATAAGTAAATTATAACTAAAAAT
>NZ_JBALNY010000050.1:32087-42792 GCF_036962145.1 Bacillus sp. JJ1764
ACAATGTTGATTTAAAAATATACAACTCCTCATATGCTTCTACAATCTGGCATTTGACATAAATAAAGAGCACAATTCTTTCTACAGTATTGCGCCCCTGGTTCCTCAGTTGTCTATCGTAAACTTTAAAATGTTAATCAAAAGTAGTTACCCACAATTTATTAACAGGATTACCAACAGAGTTAAATAATAATTGTAGATAACCATATATGGTAGATTTATCTAAAATAAACTCATTTGGATATTTAAATTTAGTATTATATAAGATAAGAGTTGAACATTATAGGAGTATGTGAATGAGTAGGTTATGCAGAGTGTGCAATCAAGTCTATATAAGGGGATCAAAAGCTAAATCCTGTAAACAATGTAGAGATTTTGACATGATAGCTTCGGCTGTTTTTAGTAATTCTAAAAGGCATAAAAAGTTAATCATTCGGATTTTCCTGATGTTAGTACGTTAGCATGTTATGTGAAAGAATTGTTTAAGGACCAGTATGGAGATGTGAATATACCGGTTATAATATGTAGCTCCCCTACTCTAACCCTGAATATAGGGGGACAGGTGTTATTTGTAGTCCTAATAGGAAAGATCCAAAAAAAGAGAATTCAAAGGTTAATATCGTATTAGTTCAAAACCGAATCAACATTATGAAAAATGATATAGAATCGGAATTCGATTTTTATGAGATTTGCAAAGAGGTTGCAGACTATTTCGAAAATAAATACTATGAACCAGAGTATATTAACCTTAATAAACTTCGTGATGAAGAATTGAACGAATTTATAAAAAAACATCAGAAATAAAAAAAGCGTGTAGAATCAACAGCAATTCTCACTCCTTTTTATAAAAACAATAGAATTGCTAGGATTTTTTAGGAGAAAAAAACATCGTTTGACTTTTTTTAAGACTTGAAATTCAACTGGTACAGCATCCATTAATGCATATGTTTTTATTACTTACTTTTTTACAATTTAGAAAAGAAAAATGACTCAGGTGATTTTGATCTGAGCCATTTTAGTGAAGTTATTTTATCATATTATTAAATTCTTCTTCATTTATTATCGTTACTCCTAAATCCTGAGCTTTTGTTAATTTACTTCCTGCCTCTTCTCCAGCAAGGACGTATGATGTTTTTTTAGATACACTCCCAGAAACTTTCCCACCATACATTTGAATTAATTTTGTTGCTTCATCCCTATTTAAGGTTGGAAGTGTTCCGGTGATTACAAATGTTTTACCAGAAAATCTATCGTCAGTATTATCTTCTAACGTTTTTGATTTCATATTTACGCCTGCACTTCTTAATTTAGCGATAAGTTGTTGATTTTTTTCTTGATTAAAATAAGTTATAACACTATTTACTACTATATCTCCAAAATCAGGCAAGGTTATTAATTGATCATAGGTTGAATTCATTATTGCATCAATATCAGGAAAATTCAAAGCCAATACCCTTGCTGTTTGTTTTCCTACATTTTTAATTCCAAGTCCAGTGATTAGCTTTTCTATATCATTATCTTTTGACTTTTCGATAGCTTTTAAAAGATTGTCAGTTGATTTTTTTCTTCCAATTACCCCTTTTTCTATTAATTCATCACGATGCTGCTCAAGGTAATATATATCAGCAATGTCTTTTATATAGCCTTCCAATATTAGTGATTCAACCGAACTTGGTCCAAGTCCCTTAATATCCATCGCACCTTTAGATGCAAAATATACTATACCGCCAAGTTGCTGTGCAGGACAATCCGGATTGATACAACGTGTATCTGCCCCATTTTCTTCCCTTATAGTAGGTGAATTACATATTGGACAAGTTGTTGGAATTGTATATTCCATGGCATTGGCTGGCCTTTTCTCAGGGATACTTTTTATTACTTCTGGTATTATATCTCCCGCTTTTTGAATTACAACTGTATCACCAATTCTAATGTCCTTTGATTTAATAAAATCTTGGTTGTGGAGTGTTGCTTTTGTAACATCTGTTCCTGCTAATTTTACAGTTTTTAAAATTGCTAAAGGGGTCATTCTTCCAGTACGCCCTACTTGGATCTTTATATCTTTAATAATAGTTTCTTTTTGTTCTGGAGGATATTTATAAGCAATAGCCCATCTTGGAACTTTACTTGTACTTCCTAATATTTTTCTATCATTTAAATTATCAACTTTAATAACTGCCCCGTCTATTCCATAAGGTAAGCTACTTCTTTCTTCACCAATTGTTGAAACTGCTTCCCAAATTTCATCAGCAGTATTACAAACTTTATAATCGGGTATAATCTTAAAACCTTGATTTTTCATCCACTCCAAAGTTTCACTATGAGAAGAAAAGTTTTTATCCTCTGCTATTTCAAGATTAAAGACAAATATATCAAGATTACGCTCTCTAACTATGCTCGAATCTAATTGTCTTATTGTTCCAGAAGCTAAATTCCTAGCTGTTTTATACTTCTTACCACCCTTGTTTTTTTCTCTTTCTAATACCTTATTAAAAGAGTCATTGGACATATAAACTTCCCCACGAACTTCTAAATAAGGTAATTCTGTTGGAATACTTTTAGGGATGGATTTGATTTCTAATACGTTTTCGTAAACTGATTCTCCAACTTCGCCATTACCCCTCGTTATTCCTTCGGTTAATTTTCCATTGTGATATCTTAGCATAACAGTTAGCCCATCAATTTTCTTTTCCACAACAAATTTTGGATTATCAATTTGAGAACTAACCTTGTTTACAAAAACATAAATTTCTTCTTTTGAAAATGCATCTTGAAGACTTATTACTGGTACATCATGCTGTACTTCCCTTAATTCTCGTTTGACTGTTCCCCATACTTTTTGAGTAGGTGAATCTGGACTAAAATATTCAGGATTTTCAGTTTCTAAAGTTATTAGTTCTTGAACAAGTTGATCATATTCATAATCTAATATCTCTTCTTGTTCTTTATCATACAAATCATCATGATATTTGATTAGGTTACGTAGCTCTTCGATTCTTTCTTTCACATTCATGCTGCTACACCCCCATCTTGTTTAAGCTCTATAGAATTAACTCTATTCCTCTTGAAAGCTAATTCATCGTTATCGCTACCCGCTACGGGACTACATCTCTTTTCTTGTCTAATTAATATATTATTTCTTCTTATCCTATTATTCATTTTATTGAATACTGTATTCACACATTTATACATATTAGATTTTACCGATAACGTCCCATCACCACGAGTAGCCCCCTGGACAAATAACCCCTCTTCATATCTCAAGGAAACCGCTAATCCATCAATCTTTAATTCACACACATAGGAAATCTTGTCCCCGACCGCTTGGCGAATACGTCGATCAAAATCCCGTAAGTCCTGCTCATTAAAGGCATTGCCCAAACTGAGCATAGGAACGCGATGTTGTACTTTTTCAAACATATCTAGTACGGCACCGCCGACACGCTGAGTAGGGGAATCTTCAGTTCGCAGCTGCGGGTAGGTCTCTTCCCACTTTAAAAGCTCCTGCATGATTCGATCATATTCAGCGTCCGGTACAGATGGCTTGTCCAGAACATAATATTCATAGCCGTACTGATTTAATAAGTTTCTAAGTTCTTTTACTCTTTGTTCTGTGTTTTGAAGGTCCATAAATCCAGCCCTTTCATAAAAAAATCCTCATCTATATGACTGCAAATTGGGCGATGTAGTTACGCTTTTTTTATCGGTGCAAATTTCGCCAACAGACGTTTAATGCCTGTTGGGCTTGGAAAGGCAATATCAAGCTCGGTTCCTTCTCCTTGACCTTTCACACTGACAACAGTCCCAATCCCCCATTTTCCGTGTTCCGCTTTATCGCCAACCTTCCAGCCAATTTCATCACCGCCAGTGGTGGTAGCTGCTGAAACCGGGCGCATGACTGGTTTTTTCTGGGTGGCAGGTGCTCCAAAGGAAGCGCGTTGCCCCCCGCCAAATGAGGAGGTTGATGTTCCCATTCCTCGTGAACCAAAAGGTATGGTTCTCTTTTCAGATTCTACACCTTCCAAGAGATTCTCAGGAATTTCACTGATAAATCTGGAGGCAGGATTCATGTTCGTGCGTCCAAAAAGAGTCCGCATTTGAGCATTCGTCAAGATTAGCCTTTGCTCTGCCCTTGTAATGCCTACATAAGCTAGACGTCGTTCCTCTTCCATTTCTGATTCTTCCATTAAAGAACGGCTATGTGGGAACACGCCTTCTTCCATACCAATTAAGAAAACAACAGGAAATTCTAAACCTTTAGCAGAGTGCAGGGTCATCAAAACCACAGAATCAGACTTTTCTTCCTCATCATCCATAGAATCAATATCTGCCACAAGTGCTAAATCCGTTAAGAAAGCGACAAGGGTTCGATCTTCACTTGTTTCTTCGAAGTTTTTGGTAACGGATAATAATTCTTCCAAGTTCTCAAGACGGCTTTGTGCTTCCAGTGACTTTTCCGCTTTGAGCATTTCCCGATAACCGGTTTTCTCCAAAATTTCCTCTACTAATTCCGTTACAGACAAGAATTCCTGCATTCTCGTATAATTTTTGATTAAATCACGAAATTCCTTGGCTGCTTTTGTAATTTTCGGACTAACTCCAATCAGATCGATTGAATCTAGTGCTTGAAAAATAGACATATCATGCATCGCGGCAAAATCAGCCATTTTATCAAAGGAAGTTGCACCGATGCCCCGCTTTGGAACATTGATAACCCGTGCAAGGCTAATATCGTCATCTGGATTTGAAATCAGGCGTAAATACGCAAGCATATCTTTGATTTCTTTTCTGTCATAGAACTTGGTGCCGCCGACTATGGAATAGCTAATATTAGATTTAAGCAGCACTTCCTCCATTACCCGGGACTGGGCATTTGTTCGGTAAAGAATGGCAATGTCAGAAAGCTTATGACCGCCATCACGGGTAAATTCCTTAATTTTACTGATCACAAACTGGGCTTCCCCCTGCTCGCTGTCTGCCCGATAATAAGATAGTTTATGACCTTCAGGATTTTCCGTCCAAAGATTCTTTGCCTTACGATTAAAGTTGTGTTCAATAACTTTATTTGCCGCTAACAATATTCTTTTGGTAGAGCGGTAGTTCTGTTCCAAAAGAATCACATTGGCGTTTGGATAATCCTTCTCAAACGAAAGAATATTGGCAATGTCCGCACCCCTCCATCGATAAATAGATTGGTCGGAATCCCCCACAACACATAGATTTTTAAATCGATTCGCCAGAAATTTTACCAACAAATATTGAGCCTTGTTGGTATCCTGATACTCGTCTACATGAATATATTGAAACTTGCGTTGATAATATTCAAGCACTTCCGGAACGCGCTTGAATAGTTGAATCGTTAGCATAATGAGATCATCAAAATCCAAAGACTGATTTTGGCGAAGTTTCTTTTGATAGGCCTCATAGACTTCAGCTACGGTTTGTTCAAAATATCCACCAGCTGTTTTTCCATATTCCTCATAATCGATCAATTCATTTTTAGCGGAACTGATGGACCCAAGAATGGCACGGGGATCAAATTTTTTGGGGTCAAGGTTCTTTTCTTTTAAAATTCCTTTAATAACGGATTGCTGGTCTCCCGTGTCCAAAATCGTAAAATTACGGTTATAGCCGATCCGGTCAATATCTCGGCGTAAGATACGTACGCACATAGAGTGAAAAGTAGAAATCCAAATTTCTTCCGCTACTCCGCCCATCATTTTCCGAATTCTGTCTCTCATCTCTCGGGCAGCTTTATTTGTAAACGTAATGGCCAAAATGTTGTACGGATTCACCCGTTTTTCAACAATTAAATAGGCTATACGATGGGTTAATACTCTTGTCTTACCACTGCCGGCACCTGCCATAATTAACAGTGGGCCGTCCGTTGCTTTTACGGCATTTTGCTGTTCCGGGTTCAAGCCGTTTAATAACTTGTCAGTTAAATATTGCATTATTCCACCACCATACAAACATTTGTTCTTATTTGTTATTGTACCGTTCTCTGCCAGTTTAAGCAAATACTATCGTACGGCTTTAACTGTTTCTAGCGCTTGTTCAAAATCATCATAGATGGCGTTCCCAACTACAATAACATCAGCAGATTTGGCCATTTCACTTGCCTCTGCTGGTGTCGTAATGCCTCCACCATAGAAAAGAACGGTTTTCTCCAGTACGCTCTTTACCTCTGCAACTACTTCAGGGTTACCCAGTTTACCGCTGTATTCTAAATAAAAAATTGGCAGCTGAAACATTTTTTCTGCCATCATCGCATAGGCCCTGACATCATCTATGGTTAAATCAGCATTTGCTGAAGCCAGTTGGGCAGCTTTACAGTCCTCATTTAGAATGCAATACCCCTCCATGATGATTTCTTCCCAATTCATAATTTCACCAAATTCCTTTACAGCCTGATGGTGAAGTCCGGTTATCCAGGTTGAATCGCTGCTATTTAATACCGTTGGGATAAAATAAAGATCAAAACCAGGTGTTACCGACTCAATACTTGAAACCTCCAGGACACAAGGCACTGTGTAACGGCGAACCCGTGCCATTAAATCGAGCACGTTTTCCAGCGTCACACCGTCAGATCCACCTACAATGACGGCATCTGTTCCAGATTCACAGATTTTTTCTATATGTTCATCAGATATCTCTTTATTTGGATCGAGTTTAAACACATGTCGCCACTCGCGAAAATCATACATACAAGGCTCCCCCTATTAAATCATTCCATTACACCATTATAGCATTAGCAGAATCGATACAAAAATAAAACAATGAAACTGCAAATAGAAATATCTGGTTTCAAAAGAAAAAACCGAAGAATAGTTCTCCGGTCTGTTTACTTATTCCTTTTCTGCTTTGCTATCTTGCTCGTTAATTCGTTCCAACACCATTTCATAGGTGTCATTTCCAAAATTCAAGCACCGTTTCACTCGGGAAATGGTAGCAGTACTAGCACCTGTTTCTGCCTCGATTTTATGATAAGTATTGCCTTCTTTTAGCATTCTCGCAACATCAAGTCGCTGTGCCAAGGCTTGAATTTCATTAATCGTACACAAATCATCAAAAAAGCGATAGCACTCTTCTAGGTCTTCTAGTGAAAGAATAGCTTTAAATAATTGATCGAGTTCTTTGCCTCGTAATTTATTTATTTGCATGATCTTTTACCCCTTTTTTAATAAACTTTAATTATTTCTAAATGAGACACTTTTTGCCATTCCAGGATCGGTCGGAACCACATTCACCCAAGTTTTCCCTGGAACAAACGGAACTTCTTTTCCATCCTTAACAGGGATTATTCGTCCGTTTCGATTCTCCCAATTGAGCTCATTTACTTTCCCCATTTGGAGCAAGTAAGCTTTTCCACCGGATTGTAAATTAATATCTCGATGTCCCGCGGAATCAATTACTTGATGCTCAGCCTCTACAATGAAAATATTATCAAGCAGGATTGGCTCGTTGGTTTCCATGTCAACGGTCTGCTCCCCACCAGAGAAACGTTTATATTTTTTCGAAGTTTGGTCAAACTCGATAATCGAATTGGAAATCCCGCTGTTGGAATAATGAATCATCACCGATTTTGCATCAGTTCCAGTAATCTTGTCCGTGTCTTCTGGCTTCATAAAGGTAAAAGCAGGTGGTGTTTGATCCATTTTGTAATGTTTAAGCTCTACACCTTTTAAAATATTTTCATACGTAATATAGGAATTGTGAGGTGCTTGGCGGGTAGTCGAACGTTTGAATAATGTTCCGTCGTAAACCATACCATTTAAATTATCCACGTAATTGTTGTTCAGCATCTTCTGTGCTTCTGGACTGTATCCATGGGCAATATAGAGCGCTTTAAACCCTTTTGCCAGTTCAATATAATAATCCCTGGCACTGCGGACAGGCCCGATATTGGTCGGCTTTTCGCTTTGAAAAACAGCCATAAATCGTGTGATATCACCTTCTGCAAGGATTTCATAAACGATATCAGCTTTGTTTAATCCGGATTGCGGTCTTGCTTTCGGATGATTATTGATCATCACTGCTACAGCTCTTCCATCCGTTTTTGTTTCAGATTGGACACCGGTTAATGGAAAATAATAGCTCTCTTCTTGTTTTGGCTCTTCTTCGATCACCTTATTTTCGTTCTTATCACCCTTAACCGATCCATTTACGGTTTCCTTCTTACTGCAGCCGGAGAACAGTAAAAGGACCGCTGCTGCTGCAACAGCCCATTTTTTCATTCATCTAACACCTCAATATTGGTAATGTGAAGCCTGACTCTTTTATACTTTAATTCTTTAAACAATTATAGTTTAACGCATTATCGATGGAAAGAGTACTGTTTTATTCATGACATCGTACATTCCCTGTTGGGTAATGCGAATGTAGGGCAAATGAGTGGATGAAAAGAAAAGCAAACTATAGATAGGATCCGAGAAGACATACCCGCGCTGCTTCAGTTCGGTGAATAATCTTTTTTCCTGAATCATTAAATCCTCAAGGTGCAAATCGGACATAATCCCTCCTAGTGGAAGCGGCAATTCACAGACAACCTCACCGTTTTCCACAAGGACAATTCCCCCGCCTAATTCTTTCATTCTATTAAAAGCATGAAGCATATCCTGCTTATTTTTTCCTATTAATATAATATCGCCGGTATTGGAAAATGAACTCGCCAGTGCCGACAGACTGCTCGCAAACCCTTTTAACAGTGTATTAATCCGCCAATTCCCTTTACGGTCAATCAGGGTAAAATAGCATTCATCATGGGTGGATGGCAGTTCGTCTCCGGATACGTCAATCGAAATGGAGTAAGGCTTGGTAATGACCGAATTTTCCATTTTAACCCCAAACGGCATAGAAAATTGCAGATCATCCATTGATAATTCCCAATTCAACTCCATCGGTTCTAAGCCATATTGCTCCCAATTAACCGATAAATAACTGTCTTCTACCTTCTCGCCGTCGCGTTTTACCCATTTTCCTTTAGCAAGTACAGAGACAGGTGTTGGATTTTCAATGCTTGATAAAAAGTTAATATTGGCAACCCTACCTGTCGCAATATTCCCTATTAGGTAATCAATATTATAGTATCGGGCAATATTGACGGTTGCCATATTATAGGCATCAATGACAGGAACTCCTTTTTCAATGGCAATCCGAATCATTTGATCTGTAATCCCTTGCTCATAAAAGGCAGTGGAGGATCCATCTGTATTAAAGAACATTCGGTCATAAGCGTCAATTCCCATGCGTTTCATATCATCTAATAAGTCCGGCAGGTCAGGACGGATGGAGGAATATCGAAGTGATACCATATAGCCCTGCATAAGTCGATTGTATATTTCCTCACCATTAATCGCCTCGTGGTCACAATCTGCACCTAATAACATCATTTTAGCCAAGGTCTTTTCAGATGCTCCTGGAAAATGACCTTCAATTTGTTTGCGCATCCGTTTTGCTTCTTGAATCCAGTGCAGCATCATATCATCACCGTCAAGCAATTTCGGCCACCCTGTCAATTCTCCGCCTTGGAGAACCGCATCATGTTCCAGCCATGCCTTCACATTACTATGCGAAAACGGTTCCTCTTCATTCAAAATTTCCGTTTGTGAATCAAAGCGGCACCACCAAAACATCGTGGATGGTAACGACCGTAAATCCCTTAATAATGTAAACGCTTCCCTTTTTTTCATATGTAAAACAAGCGCCATATTATCGTTGATTAATGTGGTCGTACCAAATTGGGATGCATAGGCCGCAAGTGTATGGGGATTATATAATTGAAACGGATGTGCATGTGGTTCAATATATCCCGGTACCAGGATTTGATTGGAGCAATCAATGACCTCACAGTTTTCAAGTCGTACTGGTAGATTTTCCCCCACATAAACAATCCGATCATCATAAATCCAAATATTCGCTCTCATCCACTTACGAAACGTCTGATTTAGGTACAAGGCGTTTTTCAATAAAATGGTGGGAGACGTATGGCCATCCAAAACGGATACATGCATGCGTAAATGTTTATTTTTCCATCGGTAGCGTTGATCTAGCATACAATTCCCTCCCTAAAATTAGTGAGTAGTTCTCTATATAAAATAATATTGTTTGTTATCAAGGGTATGACTGGTTGGGGACAAACTTTTGCTTTATTAGTGGTTTTTACCCCTTTTGTACCAAAAAAGAAAACCCTTACAAAAATCTTATTTACTATACTATCATATTTTATATTTTAAAGCAGTAAAGAATTGATAAATATTGTAAGAACTTTACTAAGGAGTGAGTATCATGAAAATTAGCCCAAATATCGGTATTGTTAATGCCCTGATCCGCATCACAGCAGGACTAGCGATTCTTTCGTGGTGTACGGCCAAAATGGTCAAGCATCCCTGGAGAGATTCTTATTTTTTTGTGGCAATTTGCGCTGCGATGAAGGTTGCAGAAGGAATTGTTCGATATTGCCCGATGACAGCTATGTTTGAAAAATACCAGGAGAACATGGCGTGTTCCACGCCGCAAAATGATTCCATGGATGGAATGGAAGGATTGACGAATTTAGATGGCGATGAGATTGTGCCATATAATCCGACCTGAGTGCGGGTTTGTAGATAAAAGTGGAATTTGCGTTGATACATTATTTTTTGCTGAGATAACCGTGGCATTTTCGTCGATATAATTGGTTTTTGCATCGATAAATTATTTTCAC
>NZ_JBALNY010000050.1:42888-58894 GCF_036962145.1 Bacillus sp. JJ1764
ATTATTTTCACGTCGATAGCCTGGGCATTTGTGTCGATAAGATCTGGTTTTACGTCGATAACCTGGGTATTTCCGTCGATATCCTGGGCATTTTCGTTGATATCCCAGTTATTCTCGTCGTTATATCATTTCAACAATCAAAAAGGGCTGCCCACACTCACGCGGGACAGCCCCATTGAAAGGAAGAATCCTCTATGTTTTTCGAATGGTTAACCCATACGGCTTTTGTTCTAATCTTATTAGTTGGCAGTATTGTTGCTTTAATTTATGCGTTTATGCGCCGTTCTAGAAGACGTGTGAAATAGCTTTGAATCCGATATCTTTACGGTAAAAAACACCGTCACTCTTCAGTTTTTCCAGTTCTTTGTAAACCTTTGTCTGCGCTTCTGACAATGATGCTGCTTTTGCTCCGACAAGCAGGACTCTTCCTCCTGCTGTAACAAATTCACCTGTTTCATTTAATGAAGTACCTGCATGAAATACATAAGCACCGTTACCTATTTCACCTAAGCCCTCCAGTACAGCACCTTTTTGATACTCACCCGGATAGCCTTTTGCAGCTACGACAACACCCAGCATTTGCTGAGGGTCCCACTCAAGAACAGGCGTCTTACCGTTTAATAAGTCCAGTATAACTTGAACTAAATCTGACTGCAGTCTTGGTAAAATAACTTGTGTTTCCGGGTCGCCAAAGCGGGCATTAAATTCAATGACCTTTGGACCGGCTGCCGTTTTGATAAGTCCAGCGTAGAGAATTCCACAAAAGCTACGGTTCTCGCTGATAAGAGCCTTAGCAGCGGGATGTAAAATGGTATCGATTGCCGTTTGCACGGTTTCTGCGTCAATATGCGGTACTGGTGAATAGGCACCCATTCCACCGGTATTCGGCCCTTGATCCCCATCAAATACTCGCTTATGATCTTGGGCAATTTCCAACGGAATGACCACTTCACCATTGACAAATGCCATTAAGGAAAATTCTTCTCCATCCAAAAATTCCTCGATGACCACCCTTGAAGATGCCTCGCCAAATTGCCGATCAATCAACATGTTCTCTAAGCTTGCCAGAGCCTCTTCTTTTGTCATGGCAACCGTAACGCCCTTACCTGCGGCTAAGCCGTCAGCTTTAATGACGATTGGTGCACCCTTTTCCTCCAAATAGGCACGTGCTTCCTCAAAAGAGGTAAACACACCATATTCAGCGGTAGGAATTTGGTATTTTTCCATCAGTTCTTTTGCAAACGATTTGCTGCCTTCAATTTCTGCTGCGGCTTTTGATGGTCCAAACACCTTTAGACCTTCTTGTTGAAAGCGATCAGCCAATCCTTCGAGCAGCGGTACTTCCGGACCAATAATCGTCAATCCGATGCCCTCTTCCTTGGCAAATTGCACAAGGAGTTCTTGATTAGATTCTTCAATGAAAACAAGCTCTGCAACATTTGTCATTCCGACATTTCCTGGAGCCGCAAATACTTTTTCCACCAGCGGACTTTCCTTTACCTTCTGGCAAATGGCATGCTCTCTGCCGCCTCGGCCAATTACTAGAACCTTCACCATTTTCACCACCCGATTAATGTTTAAAATGTCTTACTCCGGTAAATACCATCGCAATGCCATACTCATCCGCTTTTTTAATCGAATCCTCATCACGGATAGAGCCACCCGGTTGGATGATCGCGGTAATGCCTGCTTTTGCCGCTGCTTCCACCGTATCGTTCATAGGGAAAAAGGCATCAGAAGCCAGCGCAGCACCTTCTGCTTGTTTCCCGGCCTGCTTAAGTGCGATTTCTGCAGCCCCTACCCGGTTCATTTGACCTGCGCCAATCCCTAACGTCATATCGTCATTTGCTACCACAATGGCGTTGGATTTCACATGCTTAACAACCTTCCAGCCTAATTTCAGTGCTGCCCATTCTGCATCAGTTGGCTGCCTTTTGGTTGGAACTGTGATCGTAGCATCGTCCAGTGTATAGCGGTCTTGCTCTTGGACTAATAGTCCGCCCTCAATCGTTGTCATTTTCAATTCCGTCTTTTTGCCTTGCTCAAACGGAACCGTTAATAAACGTATATTCTTTTTAGCCGTTAATATCTCTATTGCTTTCTGAGAAAACGCCGGAGCAATGATTATTTCTAAAAAGATCTCATGAAGCTTTCCAGCTGTTACTTCATCTACCTCACGATTAAATGCAATAATTCCTCCAAAAATGGAAACCGGGTCAGCTGCAAATGCTTTTTCAAACGCCTCAAACACGTTGTTTCCCGTTCCGACACCACATGGATTCATGTGCTTAACTGCAACTGCCGCTGGCTCTTGAAATTCCTTTACAATTTGCAATGCTGCATCCGCATCATTGATATTGTTGTAAGAAAGCTCTTTGCCGTGAAGCTGCTCAGCATAGGCAATGGAAAAAGAGGAGCCTAATGGCTTTTTATAAAAAGCAGCCTTTTGGTGTGGATTTTCGCCGTAACGGAGAGTTTGCTTCAACTCATAAGTAACCGTTAATTTTTCTGGCGTTTCTTCTTCAACTAGTTTGGTCATATACTCTGCGATTAACGCATCATAAGCCGCTGTATGACGGAATACTTTAGCTGCCAATGTCTTTCTTGTTTCAAGAGTTGTTTTCCCGTCAGCTTTTAATTCGGTCAGTACGGTTTCATAATCGGTAGGATCGACTACAACTGTTACGTACTGATGGTTCTTGGCTGAGGCACGCAGCATGGCCGGGCCGCCAATGTCAATGTTCTCAATCGCGTCTGCTTCGGTGACATCCTGTTTTTCAATCGTTTGCTGGAAGGGATAGAGATTCACACAAACTACCTGAATCGGTTGAATACCATGTGCCTCTAACTGCTCTTGATGGTCCTTCTGGTCATGCTTCGCTAATAAACCGCCATGAATAAACGGATTTAAAGTTTTTACCCTGCCTTCCAGGATTTCCGGAAACCCGGTAACATCGCTAACACCAATGACCGGTATCCCTTGCTCTTGAAGCGTTTTTTTCGTTCCGCCTGTTGAAACTATCTCAAAGCCAAGGCTAACAAGCTCCCGGGCAAATTCGGCTACACCACTTTTATCAGAAACACTAATTAGCGCGCGTTTTTTCATGTTCTCCTACCTCTCCTCGTGTCAACAGCATTTGTAGAATGTCTGGATATAACTTGTGTTCGATTGCTTGAATTTTGGTTTGGAGGCTTTCTCTTGTTTCATTTTCCTCTAATCGTACCCGCTCTTGTACAATAATTGGACCTGTATCCATTCCTTCATCAACAAAATGAATGGTCACTCCGCTCCACTCTGCCTGTGCCGCCAAAGCCTGACCAATCGCATCCTTACCTGGAAAATTCGGTAGTAGAGAAGGGTGGATATTCACAATTTTCCCTTCGAACTCTCGTAAAAGAGTAGGGCCGATGAGTCGCATATATCCTGCCAGGACTACAAAATCAATTTGATTTTCTTTTAACAAACTGACAATTTCCTGTTCAAAGTCATGTTTACTATGATAATCCTTAGGGTTGAATACAAAAAAGGGAATTCCTGTCCCTTTAGCCCGCTCAATTACATAGGCTCCCGGCTTGTCGCAAACAAGCAGGGTGAGTTGGGCCGATAATTTACCGTTATGAACAGCATCGACAATTGCCTGAAAATTACTTCCGCTTCCTGAGGCAAATACGGCTATTTTTTTCATCGTTTGCCTCCAAAAGCATGGATGGCAATTCCTTCTTGATCGGTGACAACTCCTATTTCATAAGCATTTTCGCCCATTTGTTGAAAATGCTTCAACACATCTGTGGCTTCTTCCTTCTGAACAGCCACAACCATGCCAATCCCCATATTAAAAATATTATACATTTCTTTATAGTCGATCTGTCCAACCTCAGAAATCAATTTAAAAATAGAAGGAATCTGCCAGCTTTTCTCATTAAGTTCAGCACCCATTCCAGCAGGAAGCATTCTTGGAATATTTTCAATAAAACCGCCGCCAGTAATATGGGCCATTCCTTTCACATGAAAGTTCTTAAGGGCTGACAAAATCGGCTTTACATAAATTTTTGTCGGCCTTAATAACTCTTCTCCTAATGTACAGCCAAGCTCATCGACAAACTCAATTAATGACCAATTATTAAACACTTTTCTAACAAGAGAATACCCATTGCTGTGAATCCCACTCGAAGCAAGGCCTATGAGTACATCACCCGGTTTAATCGAATCACCTGTAATTAGATTTTGCTTTTCACATGCTCCCACGGAAAAACCGGCCAAATCATACTCTTCCTCGCGATATAATCCAGGCATTTCAGCAGTCTCGCCGCCAATTAAGGCACATCCTGCCTGCTCACATCCATCGGCAATTCCCTTGACAATCGCTTCAATTTTTTCAGGTATTGCTTTCCCGCAGGCAATATAATCTAAAAAGTAAAGCGGCTCCGCTCCCTGAACAACAATATCATTCACACACATGGCCACCGCATCAATTCCAATGGTATCGTGACGATCGAGCATGAAAGCTAGCTTCAGCTTCGTGCCAACCCCGTCAGTGCCTGACACCAAGACAGGCTCTTTGTATTGGAGCGATGATAAATCAAAGATGCCGCCAAAACCGCCCAGCCCGCCAATCACTCCAGCACGAGCCGTTCTTTGTACGTGTTTTTTCATTCTGGAGACGGCTTCATAGCCTGCTTCAATATCAACACCTGCTTGCCGATAGGCGTTTGCCATGTCGGTCACCCCTTTTGATAATAGTATTGTAATGTATCTGGATAAATTTCAGTCGGATAATTGCCGGTAAAGCAGCCAAGACAAAAGCCATCGGTTCCATCCACTTGACCAAGGGCCTTCAGCATGCCGTCCGTACTGATAAACGTTAACGAATCCGCCCCGATAATTTGTCGAATCTCTTCTACAGACTTGTCAGAGGCAATTAACTCTTCTTTTGATGAGGTATCAATTCCGTAAAAACAAGGATTTTTAATCGGAGGTGAGCTGATTACCACATGAACTTCAGTCGCCCCTGCTTCTTTCAGCATTTTGACAATTCTTCTGCTTGTTGTTCCGCGGACAATCGAGTCATCAACCATTACAACCCGCTTGCCTTCGACAACTCCACGAACGGCAGACAGCTTCATTTTAACCCCTTGCTCCCTCAATGTTTGCGAAGGCTGGATGAAGGTCCTGCCTACATATTTATTTTTAATTAACCCCATTTCATATGGGATCCCGGACTCCTCTGCATAACCAATCGCCGCGGATATGCTCGAATCGGGCACACCAGTAACAACATCTGCTTCAATAGGTGCCTCAATGGCCATTCTTTTCCCAAGACTTTTACGGGCAGTATGAACATTGATTCCCTGAATATTGCTATCCGGTCTTGAAAAATAAATATATTCCATCATACAGATGGCCTTTGTTGTACTAACCGCAAACCGTTCTGATGTTAGTCCGTTTTCGTTAATTATCAATAATTCGCCAGGCATAATGTCGCGGATATATTCAGCCCCCACTACATCAAAAGCACAGGTTTCGGAAGCTACCACGTAGGCATCGCCCAGACAGCCTAGCGACAGTGGCCGTAAGCCATGCGGATCAAGTGCCACCATAAGCTCGGTTTCTGTCATGATCAAGTAGGCATATGCACCTTTTAACATCGAAAGGGCATTTTTTACTTTATCATTCATGTGCGGGAACCCGCTTCTTCTGATTAAATGCGCCAGTACTTCGGAATCAGAGCTTGTTTGAAAAATACTTCCCTGAGTCTCAAGCTGATGTTTCAGTGAAGTGGCATTTACGAGATTCCCGTTATGAGCTAGAGCAAGACTCCCCGTTTGTGAGTGGAACAGCAGTGGCTGAACATTTTCATAGCCGCCGCCGCCTGCTGTTGCGTAACGAACATGACCGATTGCCGCTGTTCCGGTTAATTCGGCAATCTTATCTGCATTAAAAATTTCGGTAACCAGCCCTTCACCTTTTACACCTTTTAGCTGTTTTCCATCTGACACCACGATGCCAGTGCCTTCCTGACCGCGATGCTGTAAGCTATGAAGCCCGTAATAGGTGAGCTGGGCGGCATCCTGATGTCCCCAGACTCCAAAAATACCGCACTCTTCGTTTAAGCCTTTGATTTCAGCAAGCATGGAATTGCTCCTTTCCAAGCAGCTTTTAATTCCTCAACCTGTGCTTCCAAAATAGTTTCCGACCCATTCTGAATAGTCAACACACCAGATTCTGTTACGATTCCAATGCATTTTGCTTCTACTAATCTTTCAAATTCTGCTTGATGCTCTTTTTTAACCGTTAAAAGGAAACGTGATTGTGTTTCACTAAATAAAGCTGACACCGAGTCTCCGTTGATGGTGACTTCCGCGCCAAGGTGTTCATTGGCAAAAAGTGATTCAGATAGCGCAACCGCTAAGCCACCTTCCGATAGGTCGTGGGCTGATTGAACAAGGCCAGCACGAATCGCTGTCAGTACTTGATTTTGTCGCTTCTTCTCAACTTCTACATCCAACTCAGGAGATTTGCCGAATATTTCTCCGTTCAGAAGCTTTTGCAGTTCGCTTCCGCCAAATTCAGCTTTCGTTTCCCCTAGAAGATAAATCAGGTCACCGTTCTGTTTAAAATGCTGTGTGGTAATATGGTCAAGATCCGAAACTAGACCCACCATGCCAATTACCGGGGTTGGGTACACAGCTGTACCGCTTGTTTCATTGTATAATGAGACGTTTCCGCCAATGACCGGGGTTTCAAGGACACGGCATGCTTCACTCATTCCGTCTGCTGATTTTTCCAGCTGCCAAAATACCTCTGGTTTTTCCGGGCTGCCATAGTTTAAGCAATCGGTTACCGCTAATGGTTCTGCACCAGAGCAAACAATATTGCGGGCTGCTTCAGCAATGGCAATTTTACCGCCGGTTTCAGGGTCCAAATAGACGTAACGGGAATTACAATCCACTGTCATCGCTAATGCTTTACGAGTACCGCGAATGCGCAGTACGGAAGCGTCCGATCCTGGAGATACAACTGTATTTGTTCTTACCATGTAGTCATATTGTTCATAGACCCATTCCTTGCTGGCCACTGTCGGCTGACACAGAATGTTTAAAAGAGTTTCCTTTGCATCCGTTATCTGTGGAATGGTCTCCTCCATTGACTGAAACTCAGCAAAGTAAGCAGGCTCCATTGAAGGTTTATGATAGACCGGTGCATCCTCCGCCAAAGCATCGACTGGAACATCAGCAACGATCTCACCTTGATGAACCAGGCGAAGCATTTTATCATCTGTTACGGTTCCAACAGCCACTGCCTCTAAATCATATTTTTTAAATAGATCCTCGATTTCTTGCTCGCGGCCCTTTTTAACAACAATTAACATCCGCTCTTGCGACTCTGACAGCATCATTTCATAGGCGGTCATTCCAGTCTCGCGTTGAGGGACAAGGTCAAGATTCATTTCAAGGCCCATTCCTGCCTTGCTGGCCATTTCCGCAGATGAGCTGGTAAGTCCGGCTGCCCCCATGTCCTGGATTCCAACAAGTGCATCAGAGTGAATCAATTCCAAGCATGCTTCCAATAGCAATTTTTCCATGAATGGATCGCCCACTTGCACGGCAGGGCGCTTTTCATCAGATTGTTCATTTAATTCCTCTGAGGCAAAAGTAGCGCCGTGAATGCCGTCACGACCCGTTTTCGCTCCAACATACATGACCGTATTGCCGACACCGTGAGCCTGACCCTTTTTAATATCTTTGTGGTCAATTAACCCCACACACATGGCATTCACTAGCGGATTGCCTTCATAGCAAGGATCAAACTGAACCTCACCGCCAACAGTTGGAATTCCGATACAGTTTCCGTATCCTGCGATCCCAGCGACAACTTCTTTAAACAAATAACGAACTCTCGCTGAATCAAGCTCTCCAAAACGCAGGGAGTTCAGCATGGCAATTGGACGAGCACCCATGGAGAAAACATCGCGGATAATTCCGCCGACACCAGTTGCTGCCCCTTGATATGGCTCGATAGCTGACGGGTGATTATGGCTTTCAATTTTAAACACAACGGCCTGATTATCACCAATATCAACGATCCCGGCACCCTCACCTGGACCTTGGAGAACCTTAGGACCCGATATAGGAAATTTCTTTAGAACCGGCTTAGAGTTTTTATAGCTGCAATGCTCTGACCACATAACCGAAAACAAACCAGTCTCCGTGTAATTCGGAGTACGGCCAAGAATGTTTTCAACCATTGAAAACTCTTCATCGGACAGCCCCATTTGCTGATATAGCTTCTCGGCTTTAATTTGTTCAGGATTTGGTTCAAGCTTTAATAACATGTGATTCCCTCCAAGCCTTTACAATTGATTGAAACAGTTTTAATCCATCGGCTCCGCCTAAAAGCTCATCCACCGCTCGTTCAGGGTGTGGCATCATTCCGAGGACATTGCCTTTTTTATTTACAATCCCAGCGATATCTTCCAGACTTCCGTTCGGATTATGTTTATAAGTAAACACGATTTGATCATTAGCTCTTAATTCTGCCAGCGTTTCTTCGTCACAATAGTAATTACCTTCCCCATGAGCAACTGGAACAGTGATCGTTTGCCCTTGTTGATAGGCACCGGAAAACATTGTTTGGTTGTTTTCCACGATTAATTCCACTGGCTTGCAAATAAAGGAAAGACTTTCATTTCGTCTCATAGCTCCCGGGAGCAGACCAACCTCTAACAAAATCTGAAATCCATTACATACACCAAGGACCGGCTTGCCAGCCTCGGCCGCCTTAACGACCTCCTTCATTACTTTACTGAAACGGGCAATTGCCCCTGTACGTAAGTAATCTCCGTAGGAAAATCCCCCTGGCAATAGAACTCCATCAAATTCATCCAGGCTTTCCGTATCGTGCCAAACATACTCGACCTCTTCACCCAGCTCGTCTTTAATTGCATGGTACATATCGACATCACAGTTTGAACCAGGAAAAACGATGACCGCAAATCTCACTGGGCGACACACTCCTCTACCTCGTAACGGTAATCTTCAATAACTGGATTGGCTAAGAGGTTATAGCAGATTTCATTAACAACCTCATTGATATCCCGATCTGATTTTTCAATTGTCAGTTCCATGTATTTGCCAATACGGACATCAGATACTTCCTGATAGTTTAATGAATGTAAAGAGTGAGTAACAGCTTTACCTTGCGGGTCTAAAACACTTTCTCTTAATGTGACGAATACCTTTACTTTATACATGCTGGTGACCTCCAAGTCTCTCAAGAATAGTTTCGTAGGCTTCTGTTAAACTTCCCAAATCGCGGCGGAACCGGTCTTTATCAAGTTTTTCATTTGTCTCTTTATCCCATAAGCGGCAAGTATCCGGTGAAATTTCATCGGCTAATAAAATTTTCCCGTCCACATCCTTGCCAAATTCTAATTTAAAGTCGATTAAACGAATGCCAAGATCATTGAAAAAGCTCAACAACAGGGTATTTATTTCCAGGGCTTTTTCTCTTAAAATCGTAATCTCCTCGGCTGAAGCAACTTGCAGTTCACTGATATGATCTAGGGTGACCAATGGATCTCCCAACTCATCATTTTTCAAATAGAACTCAACCATTGGCTTAGACAATGGGTGCCCTTCTTCAATTCCCAATCGTTTTGACAGGCTTCCTGCCGCCACATTGCGAACGACAACTTCAAGGGGAATGATGGTTACCTTTTTAACCAGCTGTTCCGTCTCAGAAATCCGTTTAATAAAATGAGAGTCAATGCCGTTTTCTTTTAACTTTAAAAAAAGCAAACTTGTAATCTCATTATTTAAACGACCTTTTCCGGCAATCTCAGCCTTTTTTTGCCCGTTAAAAGCCGTGGCGGAATCTTTATATTCCACCCAAACTACCTGTTCATCGTCTGTTCGATAGATTCGTTTCGCTTTGCCTTCATAAAGCAATTCTTTCATTGGAAACCACTCCTAATTCGCAATATTGGGAATCTTCTTTGTAAAATATGGGCATAACCCAGGGGGCAGCCGGTACTTATTTTGTCCCGGCTCCCCTTTTTATTAATTATTTAAACCAAGTCGATCAAAAATTGTATCCACATGTTGCAGGTGGTAAGAGTAATCAAAACAGTCGGCAATTTCAGCCTCTGAAAGGTTGGCGGTAATTTTTTCATCACCTTCAATTAAGCTGCGGAATGGAACTTGTTTTTCCCAAGCCTCCATTGCTTTTGGCTGAACCGTATCGTAAGCTTCTTCACGTGAAAAGCCTTTATCAATTAGGGCAAGGAGCACGCGTTGAGAGTAGATTAATCCAAGAGTCCGATCCATGTTGCGTTTCATGTTTTCCGGATAGACCGTGAGATTTTTAATGATATTGCTAAAGCGATTTAGCATATAGTTCAATGCAATCGTAGCATCAGGCAATATAATCCGTTCAGCAGAAGAATGAGAGATATCTCGTTCATGCCACAGCGGCACATTTTCGTAAGCTGTCATCATGTAGCCGCGAATGACGCGAGCCATTCCAGTCATGTTCTCTGAACCAATTGGATTACGCTTATGCGGCATGGCCGAAGAACCTTTTTGACCTTTTGCGAAAAATTCCTCCACCTCACGAGTTTCACTTTTTTGCAACCCGCGCACTTCAACAGCAAATTTTTCAATAGATGTTGCAATTAAGGCTAGTGTTGACATGTAGTGGGCATGACGATCACGCTGTAAGGTTTGGGTGGAAATTGGCGCCCGTTCTAATCCAAGCTTTTCACATACATATTGCTCTACAAACGGGTTGATATTGGCATAAGTTCCGACCGCACCGGAGATTTTACCAAACTCCACGCCAGTTGCTGCCTGTTTAAATCGCTCTAGGTTTCGTTTCATTTCTTCGTACCAAAGAGCCAGTTTTAAGCCAAATGTAGTTGGTTCGGCATGGACACCATGGGTCCGTCCCATCATAACTGTATATTTATGTTCAATGGCTTTATTTTTTAAAATCTCGATAAATGCCTCAATGTCTTTTAATAAAATGGTATTAGCCTGTTTCAATACATATGATAACGCAGTATCCACAACATCCGTTGAAGTTAATCCATAATGAACCCATTTCCGTTCTTCTCCAAGGGTTTCAGAAACGGCACGAGTAAACGCCACAACATCATGTCTTGTTTCTTCTTCAATCTCTTTAATCCGGTCGATATTAAACGAAGCATTTTCACGAAGCTTTTGGACATCTTCTTTTGGTATTTCACCTAACTCCGCCCATGCTTCACATGCTAGGATTTCTACCTCAAGCCACGCGTTAAAGCGGTTTTCCTCCGTCCAAATAGCTCCCATTTCCGGTCTAGTATAACGATCTATCATGATTTATCCTCCGATCCTTTCTTCCACTGTCTCCCAAATTTTACTTTCATCAGCTTCCATAAGGGCTATTTCCACATCATCTCGTAAAATGGTGACATGCCCCATTTTCCTTTTGATTTTTGCTTCTTTTTTACCGTATAGATGAATCTTCCAATCCCTTAGGGTCGGGATTTTTGCTAATAATGATTCAAGATGTTCCCCTAATAGGTTGACCATAACCACTGGTTTTAATAGCTCCGTACTTCCTAACGGCCAATTACAAATCGCACGTATATGCTGCTCAAACTGTGATGTCACGCAGGCCTCAATCGTGTAGTGCCCGGAATTATGCGGCCTTGGCGCCAGTTCATTAATGTATATAGTGCCATCACCTGTAACAAACATTTCCACCGCAAGAGTTCCAACCAGGCCTAATGAATCAGCAATTTGCTTCGCCTTGTGAATGGCATTTTCTTGAATCTCCTGTGACACTCGTGCAGGGACAATGGTTTTATATAAAATATTTTCTTTATGAATATTTTCTGCTACTGGAAAAATCGCGGTCTCTCCATCAAGCTTCCGTGTTACAATAACTGAGATTTCTTTTTCAAATGGGATCCATTTTTCCAAGACGCAAGCTCCATGCTTGAGAAGTTCTTCCCCTTTTGCTAAGTCCGTTTCGTCCTTGATGACGAGTTGGCCTTTGCCATCATAACCACCCCGTGCTGTTTTTAACACGGCAGGAAATCCGATTGTGGTGATTTTTGAAAATAGCTCTTCCATCTCAAGAATAACTTCATAAGGAGCCACTTCAACACCCGCCTGTTGAATCGCAGCCTTTTCCGTAATGCGATTCTGGGTAATGGTTAGCAAATCCTGTCCCTGTGGAACATGGGCCCGCTCACATAACCAGCCAAGTGTGTCGGCATCAATATTTTCAAATTCATACGTGATTACGTCACTTATTTCGGCTAAACGGTTGATAGCATCCAGATCATGATACTCACCTATGACTTCAACATCGGCTACCTGTCCACACGGAGAATCAGTAGTGGGCTCAAGGACAGCAATTCTAAACCCCTGTGCTTTTGCTGCCAGGGCCATCATTCTACCTAACTGTCCGCCACCAATTATGCCAATCGTTGCGCCTGGTAATATGCTTTTCCTATTCAAGCTCATCGCTGCTCACCAATACCTCTTTTTCGATTGCTTCTCTTCTAGCCTCAAGTTTCTTAGCTAATGCTTCATCGTTTGTAGCTAATATTTGTGCTGCCAACAGTCCGGCATTCACTGCCCCGGCATTGCCAATGGCGACAGTCGCCACCGGAACCCCTCCCGGCATTTGGACAATTGAAAGTAACGAATCCAACCCATTTAACGCTCTTGATTGAACTGGAACTCCGATTACTGGCAAAGTAGTTTTAGCCGCTACCATCCCTGGAAGGTGAGCCGCACCGCCCGCTCCAGCAATGATTACTTTTAAGCCTCTTTCTCTAGCTTCTTCTGCATATATAAACATTAAATCCGGTGTTCGATGTGCCGAAACCACCTTTTTTTCATATGGAATTTCTAATTGATTTAAAATTTCACAGGCATGCTGCATGGTCTCCCAATCCGACTTGCTCCCCATGATGACACCCACCAGGTTCTCCATCCCTATTCCCCCTTTTTTTTCCAAAATAAAAATACCCGAAAAACTGGCTTCTCTACAAGAGAAAGCCAATTGTCCGGGCATGGATCATTAGGTCAACAAAAAATAGCAGGGTCCGCCCCTTATTGTTGCCGAACATGTATGACTTTCCCTCATAGTCCAATAATTTACGGTCATTGGGTAGAAACTTATGGGCCATATTCCCATTGATATACGAGGGTGTTAGATTTTTTAACTACCTTTATATTAACAACCGATCCAGTGAAATGTCAACAAATTTGTCGAACATTATTTACGCATAACACTATAATGTTCGTGTTTTAGTTAATTTGATCCCATTAAAAATTACTCTATCGGACTTCGCGTTTGCTTTTCACTCTTAGTGCCTGCTTTCAGTTGTGCAGTGGAAAAAGCTTGTATGTAAAAGCATCAGGTATTTATTTAATATAAAAGTATACTACAACTGTCATAAAAAAGGTGCAAATTATGTCGATTTTTTGGGGTGAAGTAATCGATACCGTTATATTACTATTTTGGGGGCGGCATTTGTGCCGCTGTTCTTTGAAAAAATCGCTCGGTTATCATTCGGTCTGGCTTGCCCTTCAAATTGCCTGGGGACTTGACGTAGCAGTTGCCATCTATGCTGTCGGGGGCATCAGTGGTGCTCGCCTCAATCCATCCGTTACGCTAGAGTTTGCCTTAATTGTAAAATGACCATGTGACAAGTTCCGATTTAAATAACCGGACAATTTTATTGAGCGATGATTAGCACCATAGCTGTTTTTCTGATTATCTCCCACACTGGAATGAAGCACCCGATTCCGCTGCAAAACTGGATGTTTTTGCTACCAGCCCAGCTATTCCACGCACTGTTGATAACTTGGTTACTGAAATGATGGCTACCTTCACATTTTATGGGGCTCGTTTATTCCATTATCTTCCCTTCAAAAACAATTTTTCTTCCTACAGGCTCATATAGGGTTTCATTCCCCTTTACAACCTCCTGAAAAATCGGCTCCTCCATTCTCCGGATCGGCATATACCCTTGCTGCTTCATTCTATTTAAACATTCATCAATCGATTCATCCTTCTGCACTTCAAATACCATTTTATTCTTGCCCACAAAAAAACACATCCTATACTGTTCTTTTTCCTTTATTTTTTCAAATTGTAAATGATTCTATCACATATGTACAAAGATAAGCATGGCACTTGTTCCCAAGATGACTGTACTTCAGACAGAACGGCAGCTAATATGCTGGTATCCCTGAACAATATCCAATCAACGTGGATTCGAAATCTAATTTTGCCGAGTTACTATTATGGGAAAGGGTATTGAGATGGGGTATTTAGTATGTATGAAGATAAATAATATAAACAAGAACGAGCTTGTATTTTTTCACAAGCTCGTTTTACGCTAATTACCAAGAACATCAATTTCTTCTTTACCTAATATCATTAACTCCTCAATATTAACACCATCACCATAATAGCTATTACCATTAATCTTCAACAAATCGGTGGCCTCTTGACCTTTTTGGTCATAAGGAATCCAACCATAAAACATATGATAACTTGGTGGATCTGCATTATAAATAAAAGTAGGAAATGGGGAAGTTTCTATTTGTTTCAATGATTTTACTACGGGACCCCACTTTTCCGGAATTGGCATTATTCCATATGATTTCTTAAGCTTAACCTTAGTTTCCATTTGGATTCTTGGGTGATAGGTTTCTTCCCCATCGACACTGTAAAATTGCCGATCCCGAATAAAAAAGAACTTTAGAGAACCCAACTGGTCACTTGACTGGAGGTTCCATACAAAATAATAGGTGGACGGATCACCCTTATCAATCTTCCATATACTTGGCTTTCCTGTTGTATCTATATAAACAATCTGCCATTTATGCAATCTCCACTCCCAATAACTGATCCCATAATCGCCCTCTTCCGAAAAATAAGGAACAACTTTATGACGTTTATCAATTCGAACGATATCCTGGACATCTTTTGCAGCAGCCTCCGGAAAAATCTCATTCATTTGGTTAATAAGCTGCTTATTTGTTGGAAATGAATCGGGTTTAGGGTCGATCATATATAACCATATTATTGCTAGCATCCCGCTAATAACAAGGACGCACAATAGAGCAAGACTGACCCGTTTTTTATATGACATCTCCTATTCCCCCCCTTTCAGCAATACTGCTTTTGAACGAAAATAAAGCTGCTTTTGAGAGGATGAAACAAGAATCCCTTTTCCGTCGGCTTCTATATAAATGACAGGTTTTACCCCACTCCCCCATTTGGATGTTGTTCCAATTAGAAGATAAGGGAATCGTTCTTTTGTCCCCGTTTCAGGCCCATTCAGTTCGTAATACCACTGCTGACCATGAATATTTGCTTTTTTTATAGTATGTATTTGTTCAAGGAAACTGTCTTGATCAAGCTCTTTCTTTTCCCCTGAAGGATGAATGACTACAACTGAAGAATGACTTATATTTGAAATATAGGTGGAAAGCCGATCCGCTGGATATAGGGTATTCTGTACAGGGATTGAAAGCATTGTCGACAGTAAAAATAACAAATTTATATAAAAACCAAGCCAAGCGTATAATCTATAGGATTGCCAACGATCCCTTCTTCTCAAAATTCCATATAAAATCCAAACGCCCAGTGGTAATATCGGAATTTTAATCTGCTGATCCCATAAAGTAATATTTATTGAAAAACAAAAAATACCAGCTAATATACACACTATAACCTTCCAAATTTCTGGTTTCACTTGCTGTTTTATATAGATTCGATAAGCGATGATTCCGGTAATACACCACACTAAGAGTTGAACTAGAATTGCGATAAGCTTAAATGATAAATCAAATTGAAAATTCATTCTCCACCTCCCTTCCTCCAAAATTCACCATATTCCTATATTTTCCTGCTATATTTATAAAAAAATTAGGCACAAAAAAAAGACAACCCTTTTTCAGATTGTCTTCATTCGCCCGGCAACGTCCTACT
>NZ_JBALNY010000051.1:0-5047 GCF_036962145.1 Bacillus sp. JJ1764
GGGTGGCAGCGTCGAAGCTTTTGGAAGAGGATGTTCCGGTACGCTTAGCCTATTCCGCCAATGTATTTCGAGCCCAGCAGCGTGAGGGTGGCCGACCAGCGGAATTTGAACAAATCGGTGTAGAATTTTTAAATGATGAAACGATCTCATGTGATGGCGAGGTCATTGCCTTATTGATATCCTCCTTAAAAAAAGCAGGTTTGACTGATTTTCAAGTATCCATTGGTCATATTGGTTTCTCTCAGGAATTATTTATGCAGATCCTCGGGACAAACGGCCGGGCAACAGCTCTACGGAAATTTTTATATGAAAAAAATTATGTCGGTTATCGTGAAAATGTATATTCATTTAATCTCTCGACAATTGATAAACAAAGGCTATTAAAGCTTCTGCAATTGCGTGGTGGAGAAGAGGTCCTTGAACAAGCTGTCGAGATTACGGAGAACAATAAAGGAAAACAAGCGATCACAGAACTCCAGGAGCTTTGGAAGGTGTTGGAAGACTATGGAGTTCAGGAACATGTGCGGTTTGATCTATCGATTGTCAGTCATATGAGTTATTATACTGGAATTTTATTTGAAGTTTATGCCGGAAGTGTCGGCTTTCCGATCGGTAACGGGGGCCGTTACAGTCTGCTTGAGAAGTTTGGCAAAAAGGCCAGTGCGACTGGGTTTGCCATCCGGATGGATATGCTTCTGGAGGCGTTGGGGGATGGCAAGTCGGAGACACCAAAACATTGTATCTTGTTCAGCCAGGAGCGGCGCAAGGAAGCCTTCCAACTGGCACAGGAGCTTCATGAACAAGGACAACAGGCAGTGCTTCAAGATATTACCGGTGTAAAGAATCTTGATGTTTTTACAAAAAAATTCGCCGAGACAACGTTTTTAATTGGAGGGCCACGGTAATGAAGAACATACTGACCATTGCGATGCCCAAGGGGCGAATTTTTGAAGAAGCTTTGAAATTACTCAAAAAAGCAGGCTACCGTTTACCGCCAGAATTTGATGATTCACGAAAACTAATACTGGATGTTCCAGAAGAAGGGTTAAGGTTTATTTTAGCCAAACCAATGGATGTGGCAACCTATGTGGAGCATGGCGTGGCTGATGTCGGGATTGCCGGGAAGGATGTCCTGTTGGAGGAAGAGCGCGATGTATATGAGCTGCTTGATCTGAAAATCAGTTATTGCTATTTAGCAGTTGCTGGTCTGCCCAATACCAAAATGAATGATGTGGCACCACGTATCGCAACGAAATATCCAAACGTGGCGGAAGCTTATTTTCGCGAACAGGGTGAACAAGTGGAAATTATTAAATTAAATGGCTCTATCGAGTTGGCTCCGTTAATCGGTCTGTCTGATCGAATCGTCGATATCGTCTCAACTGGAAGAACTCTGAAAGAAAACGGACTTGTTGAATATGAAAAGATCGCTGATGTGACGTCGAGGCTGATTGTCAATCCAGTCAGCTACCGGATGAAGGATACATTGATCGATGAACTGGTGGCCCGGCTCCATGAAGTGGTTTTTAGCGGAGGTGTGTAATATGAAGATACAAAAAGTGACCAATCTAGTTTCACTTAAACGCTCCATTGAAGCGGGGACTGCCGAGCAGGAGTTGATTGTAAAAAACATAATCACAGAGGTTCGCAAACGTGGCGATGAGGCCGTCAGATTGTTTACGGAAAAATTTGACCGTGTTCGGCTTGAGTCTTTTTCCGTCACAGAAAATGAGCTTGCAGAGGCCTATGAGCAAGTAGATGATGAGTTTCTGACCGTTGTTCGTGAAGCGGCTCAAAACATTCGCGTATATCATGAAAAACAACTTCGGCCATCATGGATGACCACTGAAGAAAACGGGACGATTCTTGGGCAGAAAATTACCCCTCTGGACTCAGTTGGAGTTTACGTTCCCGGCGGAACTGCAGCCTATCCTTCCTCCGTGCTAATGAATGTCGTTCCTGCAAAAGTGGCTGGTGTGAACCGGATCGTTATGGTGTCGCCGCCTGATGAGGACGGAAAATTACCTCCGGCAGTCCTCGTAGCTGCGAAGGAAGCAGGAGTAGAGGAAATCTATAAGGTCGGTGGTGCCCAAGCAATTGCCGCACTTGCCTACGGAACGAAGTCCATCACTCCTGTAGATAAGATCACCGGGCCGGGAAATATTTTTGTGGCACTTGCCAAACGTGAGGTATTCGGTGATGTGGATATCGACATGATCGCCGGCCCTAGCGAGATTGCTGTTTTAGCGGATGACACAGCACGTGCGGACGAAATCGCCGCTGACCTGTTATCACAGGCCGAACACGATCCAAGAGCATGCAGTGTTCTCGTTACACCGTCGGAGAAATTGGCTGAAGTGGTTGCAGCAGAAGTGGAAAAGCAATTGGCATTACTACCTCGAAAGAAAATTGCCAGTCAGTCGATTCGAGATTATGGTGAAATTTACATTACAGCTGATATGGAAGAAGCAGTGGAGGTCGTGAATCAGTTAGCTCCAGAGCATCTTGAGGTAGTGATAGAAAACCCAATGGAGTTGCTTGGAAAGATTCGTCACGCAGGTGCAATTTTTCTGGGCCGTTATAGTTCTGAGCCTGTTGGCGATTATTTTGCCGGTCCAAACCATGTTCTGCCAACAAATGGGACGGCTCGGTTCTCAAGTCCGCTAAATGTGGATGATTTTCAGAAGAAATCCAGCGTGATTATATACGGTAAACAGGCGTTACATGAAAATGGAGCAAAGATCGCAGCCTTTGCGCGTATGGAAGGGCTTGAAGCCCATGCCCGTGCGGTTGAAATTAGATTAGAAAACGATAAAAAATAGGGTACTTGCGAAAAACGGCATTTACTTGCGTTATAAATTAGTTTACTTGCGAAACTTAGCCTGTTACTTGCAAACCGAACCAAATTCAATATGCAAAAATCAAGGAGGATACCCTCATGGAACGAGTTGCTCGAATACAAAGAAATACAAATGAAACCAAAATTCAGCTGGCATTTGATGTTGATGGAGAGGGGCGCTCTGAACTCGACACAGGCGTACCCTTTCTCACTCATATGCTCGATTTGTTCACGAAGCATGGTCAATTTAATTTATCTGTTGATGCTAAAGGGGACATTGAGGTGGATGACCACCATACTACTGAGGACATCGGGATTTGTATAGGTCAGGCCTTAAGAGAAGCACTCGGTGACAAAAGAGGGATTAAACGCTATGGAAATGCTTTTGTTCCGATGGATGAGGCCTTAGCTCAGGTGGTTGTTGACCTCAGTAATCGACCGCACCTCGAAATGCGTGCTGAATTTCCGGCGCAAAAAGTTGGCACTTTTGATACTGAACTGGTGCACGAATTTCTTTGGAAATTGGCGCTCGAAGCCCGAATGAACCTGCACGTGATTGTTCATTACGGAAAAAATACCCACCACATCATTGAAGCGATTTTTAAAGCATTAGCCCGTGCACTTGACGAAGCAACTACGATTGATCCTCGGATCAAAGGTGTCCCGTCCACAAAGGGGATGTTGTAATGGCGACAAGCACCAAGATTGGGATCGTTGATTATGGCATGGGGAATTTATTTAGTGTAAGCAAGGCGCTCGAACGTTTGGGTGCGAACTATTTTATCTCGGCTGACCAGAAGGAGCTGCTTGCAGCAGATGCCCTGATTCTTCCGGGGGTTGGAGCCTTTCGTGACGCGATGGAACGGCTGCCTGTGGACATGCTAAAAGGATTTGCCTCTTCAGGGAAACCGTTGCTGGGAATTTGCTTGGGCATGCAGCTGCTGTTTGAAAGCAGTGATGAGAACGGATTGACAAAGGGATTGGGCCTTCTCCCAGGACATGTTCGCCGTTTTTCTGGAAAAACCGAAGCAGGTGAGCTTTACAAAGTTCCGCATATGGGCTGGAATAAGCTTGAATTTGTGAAGTCCTCTCCACTTCTAGAAAATCTTGAAGAAGATTATGTGTATTTTGTTCATTCGTATTTTGTAGATGCGGCTGAATCCGATGTTCTTCTTGCTAGAGCCGATTATCATGAACAAGTGTCAGCGGTTGTCGGGAAAGACAATGTTTACGGCATGCAATTTCATCCGGAAAAAAGTAGCCGGCTTGGGATGGCACTGTTACACCATTTTTTAAAAATTGTAGAAAAGGAGGCGGTAAAATGAGTTTCACTTTATATCCGGCGATTGATATGCGCGGTGGAAAATGTGTCCGCCTTCTCCAAGGAGATTATGGGAAGGAAACGGTTTACGGGGATTCGCCCTATGATATGGCAAAAAACTTCGCGACAGCAGGTGCAGCTTGGATTCATATGGTTGATCTTGACGGGGCAAAGGATGGAAAGCGAGTCAATGATCGATTCGTTATTGAAGCTGCGTCCAAATTGACCAATGTGAAAGTACAAATTGGCGGTGGCATTCGCACAGAGGAGGATATCCTTCATTATTTGGAAAA
This sequence comes from Bacillus sp. JJ1764, assembly GCF_036962145.1. Taxonomy (NCBI): domain Bacteria; kingdom Bacillati; phylum Bacillota; class Bacilli; order Caryophanales; family Bacillaceae; genus Bacillus; species Bacillus sp. JJ1764. The sequence continues at coordinate 4,454 of NZ_JBALNY010000051.1, forward strand.
TGGGGTAGACCGGGTTATCATTGGCAGCATCGCAGTGTCACAACCGGAGTTTGCGATTGAGATGATAAAAAAATACGGCGAAAAAATTGCCGTTGGGATTGATGCAAAGGACGGCTATGTAGCTACACATGGTTGGCTGGATACCAGCAAAGTCAAAGCAGTGGATCTTGGTAAACGTTTCGCTGATGCCGGAGCGGAGACATTTATTTTTACCGATATTGCAACAGACGGCATGCTGTCGGGGCCAAATATTGCCGCGGTAAGTGAACTGGCAATAGTAACAGGGAAAAATGTGATTGCATCTGGTGGGGTTAGTAGTTTAGAGGATCTCAAGAATCTGTCTGCAGAAAAGGGAATTAGCGGTGCTATTGTTGGCAAGGCCCTATACGAACAGCGTTTTACTTTAAAAGAAGCATTAACACTGGTTGGCAATCAGACAGAGGTGAGATAAATGACATTAACGAAACGAATTATCCCCTGCCTTGATGTAAAAGAAGGGCGAGTAGTCAAGGGGATTCAATTTGTTCAGCTTCGCGATGCTGGGGATCCGGTGGAGCTGGCGCGTTTTTACGATGAGCAAGGGGCTGATGAGCT
>NZ_JBALNY010000051.1:5069-12703 GCF_036962145.1 Bacillus sp. JJ1764
GTGTTCTTGGACATCTCGGCATCAGTAGAGGGCAGAAAGACGATGGTTGAGGTCGTTAAATCTGTTGCCTCGGAGCTGGCGATTCCCTTTACGGTCGGGGGCGGCATCAATTCTCTTGAGGATATGAAAAAGATCCTCCGTGCTGGGGCGGACAAGGTCTCTCTTAATACAGCGGCTGTGTTGAATCCGGAGGTAATCCGAGAAGGTGCGGGTTATTTTGGCTCGCAATGTATCGTGGTAGCAATTGATGCCAAATATGATGAGACAGTCGGCACGTGGCGTGTTTATACCCATGGCGGACGCACACCGACAGATAAACTAGTGATTGAGTGGGCACGTGAAGCTGCTGAACTCGGAGCCGGTGAAATTTTACTAACCAGTATGGATAGTGACGGGGAGAAAAACGGCTTTGATTTATCTCTGACTCGTGCTGTCAGTGAGGCAGTTTCGATTCCAGTCATTGCTTCAGGCGGGGCAGGAAATGCTGAACATTTTGCGGAAGCATTTTTAGAAGGAAAAGCAGACGCCGCTCTTGCTGCCTCCATTTTTCATTATAAAGAAAGCTCGGTATATGAAGTGAAAAGCTTTTTGCGGGAAAGAGGAGTGATGGTACGATGAATCTAGAAGAAGTAAAATTTGATGAGAAGGGCCTTGTCCCGGCAATCATTCAGGATGCTGAGACATTGGAAGTTTTGACCCTGGCCTATATGAACAAGGAATCACTGGGAAAATCACTAGAAACCGGTGAAACTTGGTTTTACAGCCGTTCCCGCCAGGAGCTGTGGCACAAAGGCGCGACAAGCGGCAATACACAAGCAGTGGTTAGCATCAAATATGATTGTGATCAGGATGCGCTTTTGGTGTTAGTTAGTCCTAAAGGACCGGCTTGCCACACAGGTGCCGTCAGCTGTTTCTCTGAAGGAGTGTCAGGACGGATTGAGTCCTTAGCAGACTATCGAATTTTACAGACACTTGAAAAAGTGATCCTGCAACGCGAGCAGGAACGTCCTGAGGGTGCCTATACAACCTATCTTTTTGAAAAAGGCGTCGACAAGATCTTGAAAAAAGTTGGCGAGGAAGCTGCAGAGGTAATCATCGCTGCTAAAAATCGCGATGAGGAAGAACTGAAGTGGGAGGCAGCCGATCTGCTTTACCACCTACAAGTGCTGTTGGTTGAACAAGGTCTTCCGTTTAAAGAGGTATTGCAAACATTAGAAGAAAGACATAAAGACCGGTCCTAAGAGGATCGGTTTTTTCTATAGTTGAAAAAGATTTGTAGAAATATAGGGCATTTATTCTCTTTTATTGTTGAATTGCACTATCTTATTCGTAGAAATCCCTCCGTTTCACAACGAATCCCTCACCGATAAATTTTGCCATCGGCTAAAGAGCCCAAATTCCTTCTCGTACAAGTCCCTGATGTGTTATACTACATTAGTTATTAATGTGTGATGGAGGACTTCATGGGTAGAAATGCAAAAGCAAGAATGCAAAAAGGAAAATTACTTTCATTCGTTCCGACGGGGGAATATTATTTCAAGAAGGGGATTAAGGCATACCATCGACGTGATTTTTTGAAAGCAAAAAAATATCTTGGGCGGGCGCTGCAGCTTGAGCCGGGCGAGCCGATGATTGCATGCCAGTTGGCCATTGTGTCAACAGAACTGGGCGAATTTGAAGATTCCAACCGACTCTTGCACCTCATCCTTGAAGATCTTGATGCTGAAATGGCAGAATGCCACTACTTCTTAGCAAATAATTATGCCCATTTGGGATTTTTTAAAGATGCTTACCACCATGCCAAGCTTTACATGAAGCTAGATCCGGATGGTGATTTTACAGAAGATGCTGAAGAGTTGCTTGAGCTCTTGACGTTTGAGTCTGATGACTTAGAAGAAGAACTTTATCAACAAGATGATCTGATTGTGAAGCAGGAGCAGGCACGTGAGTTGTTAGAGTCAGGCTATTTTCCGAAGGCGATTGAATTGTTGAACGAGGTCGTCGAAGAGTATCCTGAATATTGGTCGGCCTATAATAACTTGGCGCTTGCCTATTTTTATTTAGGGAAAAGTGAAAAGGCAGAGGACATCTTAAACGAAGTGTTAGAACGAAATCCGGGAAATCTTCATGCCTTATGCAACAAGCTGGTATTTGCGCAATATCAAGGTCGCTATAAATATGTTTCCGAGCTGGTTGATTCGCTGAAAAAGATTAAGCCGATTCTTAGTGAGCATCAGTATAAGCTGGGAACCTCTTTCGCGTTAGTCGGTGAATACGAGCATGCTTATTTTTGGCTGAAAAAATTATATAAAAATGGCTTTGACGGGGATGGGCCTTTTTACTATTGGCTGTCCTATGCGGCACACCACATCGGTCTGGAGAATTTTGCAAGAGCCGTTTGGAAGAAACTGCTGGAGATTAATCCCGATAAGGAAGGCAACGAGCCATGGAATCTTGATGAAACAAGAGAGAACGGTTTTGAAGACCAAATTGGATCCATTTTTCAAAAGCTTGATAGTGATTATGTAGAGGAGAGATTATTTGCCATCTTTTTAGCAACTGTCTCTAATAAAAAGGAAGAAATTATGAATTCTAAGCGGTTGTTCCAGAACCAGAGGTTTACCGCTGTGGAGAAGGAATATATTTCACTGATCCGTTCAGGAAAACCATCACTGACTGCCGATGCTCAGGAAGTAGCTGAGATATTTTACGAAAGTTATCAACCTATTGGAGCCATCGAATCTGGACTCTATTTAATGTGGTTCTCGGTGTTTGTCGAATTATTTAAAGCAAATATCAGTTTGAAAAATAAACAGGCGTGGGCTGGTGCAGTGGAATATGTATGGCACCGACTTCGCAGTGAAAAGGTGTCTCAGCAGGAAATGGCCAGCCGCTATGGCGTGTCTTCGGCGACCATTGGCAAATATGTCAAGATCGTTAATGAACTGTTGGATTAATCCGACACATTTTTGTCAAAATAGGTGCATGATTTGAGCAGATTTTTGGACTATAAATAGATTGTTTAATACGATTAAGTAGTAGGGAAGACTATACTTAATCGTTTTTTTTATAAGGAGTGAAATATACGATGACTGAGGAAAAAATGTACGATGTCATTATTGCTGGCGCAGGTCCTGCAGGAATGACAGCTGCAGTATATACATCGCGTGCAAATCTTGCGACGCTCATGATTGAAAGAGGAATTCCGGGCGGGCAAATGGCTAATACCGAGGATGTGGAAAACTACCCAGGTTTTGAAAGTATACTAGGACCGGATTTATCGACAAAAATGTTTGAGCATGCCAAGAAGTTTGGAGCTGAATATGCTTATGGTGATATTAAAGAAATTGTCGATCACGGTGACTATAAAACAGTGGTAGCTGGTGCTAAGGAGTATAAGGCCCGTGCAGTGATCATCTCTACCGGTGCTGAATATAAGAAAATTGGTGTTCCTGGTGAAAAGGATCTGGGTGGCCGCGGTGTTTCCTATTGTGCCGTGTGTGACGGAGCCTTTTTCAAAGGGAAAGAGCTGTTTGTCATTGGAGGAGGAGACTCTGCTGTAGAAGAGGGTGTGTATCTAACCCGCTTTGCTTCTAAAGTCACGATTGTACACCGCCGTGATCAGCTTCGTGCGCAAAGGATTCTTCAGGATCGAGCGTTTGCGAATGAGAAAGTGGACTTCATTTGGAATCACACCGTGAAATCCATCAATGACAAGGATGGCAAAGTTGGAAGTATTACGCTTGTGTCTACCGTTGATGGAACAGAACAGGAACTTCCGGCAGATGGCGTGTTCATTTATATCGGAATGGTGCCGCTGTCTAAACCATTTGAAAGCCTGGGCATTACCAATGAAAATGGCTATATTGAAACAAACGATCAAATGGAAACTAAAATTCCAGGAATCTTCGCCGCAGGAGATATCCGCGAAAAAACATTACGTCAAATCGTTACAGCAACTGGTGACGGCAGCATTGCCGCTCAAGCCGTACAGCACTTTGTGGAAGAACTAGCAGAAGAAATGAAACTAAAAAAATAAAACCGGTCTAGACAGCTCTTGTCTTGCAATCAGCCTGTGACCAATTGAAATAAATGTAACTTTTTACACCAAAAAAGTAACCCATTTATCACCCAACTGTAACAGCTCTGAAACAAAAATAAGGTATGATAAGAGAAATTGACCCCCTTTAAAATATACACCTTTTCCCGCACAGGACCAGCAGCCTGTGCTGTTTTTTTTGTCTGTTAAAAATACCCAAAATGTCCATATGGGGCGGACAAAATACCCTATTTGTCCATGGATGGTGCCTGTCACCCTACTGTTCACCCCCCACTGTCACCGCCACTTTACCGCCGTCCCCCAATTCCTCTTACATTATTCAAATGAAACAATTTTGTATTCATTGTGGGGGATTTGTAAAAATAGTATAATGAAAAGAATGAATTAGTTGTTCAGTGATGCTTTCGATGTTTGCCTTGGATTGTGAGTGTTGTCACGTGTTCGAGGATTTAAGTAATGTTTATGTTAATGGTGGAGAAGGTGAGGACATGCAGCGGGTTACGAATTGTGTGCTGATTAGGGATGAAAAGGTGTTGTTGCTGCAGAAGCCGCGACGCGGGTGGTGGGTTGCTCCCGGCGGGAAGATGGAGCCCGGTGAATCGGTTCGGGATTCTTGTATTAGAGAGTTCCGGGAAGAAACGGGTGTATATTTGAAGAATCCACAATTAAAAGGGATTTTTACCATGATTATAAAGGAAGGAGATCAACTTCTTTCTGAATGGATGATGTTCACCTTTTTAGCAACTGATTCGGATGGATCAGGACTTGACGAGTCAGAAGAAGGCAAGCTGGAATGGCAGCCGTTACATAAAATTAAGGATTTGCCGATGGCCGCTGGTGATCACCATATCATTGACTACATGATTCACGGCAAAGGAATTATCTACGGTACCTTTACTTATACAAAAGATTTTAAACTTATTAGTTATCGATTAGATCCAAGCTAAGAAGGAAAAGGGGGAATGGAAATGAGTACCGGTTCGACAAGTGATATCCAAATGGTCATCATTACAGGAATGTCCGGAGCAGGAAAAACAGTCGCAATCCAAAGTTTTGAGGATTTGGGGTTCTTCTGTGTCGATAATTTGCCTCCTACATTACTACCGAAATTTCTAGAACTAATGAAGGATTCCGGGAATAAAATGAATAAAGTTGCCCTTGTTATGGATTTGCGAGGCAGGGAATTTTTTGATCACTTATTTAAAGCACTAGATGAGTTAGCAGAAACCTCCTGGGTGACTCCACAGATTTTATATTTAGATGCGGATGATGCAACATTAGTACGCCGATACAAAGAAACAAGACGCTCTCATCCACTGGCTAAATCAGGGTCACCTCTCGAAGGAATTACTCTAGAACGTGAGCTTTTGGAAGAACTAAAGGGGCGTGCCCAGCTAATTTACAACACTTCCCAGATGAAACCACGTGAATTACGTGAGAAAATATTAACGGAATTTACCGCGAATAATCAATTAATCTTCACCGTCAATGTCATGTCATTTGGATTTAAACATGGAATTCCCATTGATGCTGATCTTGTTTTTGATGTGCGTTTTTTACCAAATCCACATTATATTGAATCAATGCGGCCGAAAACAGGGTTGGATGATGAAGTCTCAGGCTATGTTTTAAAATGGAATGAAACGCAGAAATTTTTGGAAAAAGTAACCGATTTATTAGGGTTTATGCTTCCTCATTATAAAAGGGAAGGTAAAGCCCAACTTGTTATTGCCATTGGCTGTACCGGCGGTCAGCACCGGTCTGTTGCCTTAGCGGAATATATCGGTCATTATTTCCAAAATGATTATAAAACGAAGATCTCACACCGTGACATTGAGAGGAGAAAGGATAAAACAACATGAGAGAATTTGGCCAGCCCAGAATTGTCGTCATAGGTGGCGGCACCGGGTTACCTGTACTATTGAGGGGTCTGAAACAATATCCGGTTGATATTACGGCCATTGTGACGGTTGCGGATGACGGCGGCAGTTCGGGCAGAATCCGCGAGGACCTGCATATTCCTCCTCCAGGTGATGTTCGAAACGTGTTGGCAGCATTATCAGATGTTGAGCCTCTCGTAGAGGAAATGTTTCAACATCGCTTTAAAACGTCAAATGAACTTTCCGGGCACTCCCTTGGTAATTTGATTTTAGCTGCCATGACTTCCATCACAGGAAATTTCGTTCATGCCATCCAGGAAATGAGTAAAGTTCTGAACGTAAGGGGAAAAGTACTGCCTGCTGCCAACCAAAGTGTTGTCCTGCATGCAGAAATGGAAGATGGTTCAACCGTATCGGGTGAATCGAAAATACCATATTCGGGAAAAAAAATAAAAAAGGTGTTCCTCACGCCAAAAAATATTCGTCCGCTGCCTGAAACGATTCAAGCCATTCGGCAGGCAGATCTAATCATAATTGGTCCGGGAAGTCTATATACTAGTATTCTTCCGAATCTACTCGTTCCACGATTAGGGGATGAAGTTTGTCGCTCCCAAGCTAAAAAGGTGTATATCTGCAATTTAATGACCCAAGCAGGTGAAACCCACGGCTATGCAGCCAGTGATCATGTAAAATCCATCTATAATCATATGAGCTGTGCCTTCATTAATACCATTTTGGTTAATAACGAGGAAATCCCCCAGGATGTTCAGCTGCGATATAATGAAGAATTGGCCCACCCTGTTCAATATGATGTGAATGAATTGTCTGAACTGGGCCTTGAAGTGGTACACGCAGATATCGCCAATTTGGAAAACGGTGCACTACGGCATGATCCGAAGAAAGTAGCCCAAATTTTATATAATATCCTCATTACTGAAACCAAAAAGCGATATGAAGCGTAAATAAGTTGTGCCTGTTTTTTACCGTAAAAATTTACAAAAAATTCATTTGAATTTTCCGAAAAAATAACCTATTGTTTTTAAAAAAGGGGGTGAAGGGATGTCTTTCGCTTCGGAAACGAAAAAAGAATTAACGAACTTAGAAGTGAAGCCCTGTTGTATTCGTTCTGAACTGTCAGCTTTAATCCGAATGAATGGTTCCCTTTCCTTCTCCAATCGTAAATTAGTCGTTGATATTCAAACCGAAAATGCCGCGATTGCACGAAGAATTTATACATTATTAAAAAAGAGCTACGATATCCAAGTAGAACTGCTTGTTCGTAAAAAAATGCGCTTAAAGAAGAATAATGTGTATATTGTCCGCTTAATGGAGCAGGCAAAGGATATTCTTGAAGACTTGAAAATCCTGGGTGAAGGATTTACCTTCGTCCATGATATTTCAGCTGAACTAATCAAAAAGAAGTGTTGTAAGCGTTCTTATCTGCGAGGAGCCTTTTTAGCAGGTGGCTCCGTCAATAATCCAGAAACATCATCATATCACTTAGAAATTGCTTCACTTTATAAGGAACATAATGATTCCTTATGTGAATTAATGAATACATTTGGCTTAAACAGTAAAACGTTAGAGCGGAAAAAAGGATATATCACATACTTAAAAGAGGCCGAAAAAATTACCGAATTCCTAAATATCATCGGTGCCCACAATGCTCTGCTTCGCTTTGAGGATGTCAGAAT
>NZ_JBALNY010000051.1:12719-34376 GCF_036962145.1 Bacillus sp. JJ1764
ACGGCAAATCTAAACAAAACGATTGGTGCTTCGATCAGGCAGGTAGAAAACATCCGTTACATTGATCAATCTGTCGGACTGCAAATTTTACCAGTAAAGCTTAGGGAAATTGCCGAGCTTCGCGTAAATTATCCCGATGTCACCTTAAAAGAGCTTGGGGAAATGGTAACCGGCGGCACGATAAGCAAGTCTGGAATAAACCACCGCTTGAGAAAAATTGATGAGATAGCCGAAAAGCTTCGTGCAGGGGAAACACCAGTAATTTAATAAAATAATGGAAAAGTAGAGAGAATTTGAGGAGGAATTATATTATGTTGGTAAAACAAGTCGAAGTGAAATTAAAAACTGGTTTGCAAGCGCGGCCAGCTGCACTATTTGTTCAGGAGGCCAATCGGTTTTCAGCAGATATCTTCTTAGAAAAAGACGGCAAAAAAGTAAATGCAAAAAGTATCATGGGCTTGATGAGCTTAGCTGTAGGATCTGGAGTCGTCATTAATATCATAGCTGAGGGTAACGACGAAGAAACGGCAATCCACGCTTTAGCTGATTTTATTGAAAAAGATCATTAAAAAATGGAACTGCCGGGCTGATTTGCCCGGTTTTCATTTTTTTTTTAATAAGATCCTTGTAATCTTGCTTGTTGATTCCCGCTTCAATCAACGGTATGCAATAAAAAACAACCGACCCCTTAAGGCCGGTTGCTTTTGCTTCATTACATATCTTTTTTAGTTTCAAGTACATTTCGAGTAATGATGTTGTCGATTAACCCGTATTCTTTTGCTCTTTCAGCTGTCATAAAGTTATCGCGGTCTGTATCTCTGCCAATAACCTCGATTGGTTGGCCAGTACGCTCAGCAAGAATGCCGTTTAATTTTTCACGAAGGAACAGAATGCGTTTAGCAGCAATTTCAATTTCAGTAGCTTGACCTTGAGCCCCACCAAGTGGTTGATGGATCATGACTTCTGCATTTGGTAACGCATAGCGCTTGCCTTTTTCACCAGCAGCCAAAAGGAACGCACCCATGGATGCAGCCATACCAATACAAACTGTAGACACTGCCGGCTTGATATATTGCATGGTATCATAAATGGCCATACCAGCTGTTATACTTCCGCCTGGGCTGTTAATATATAGGGTGATATCTTTTTCTGGGTTTTCAGCTTCTAAAAAGAGTAACTGTGCTACAATACTGTTAGAAACATTATCATCGATTGCGCTGCCAAGCATGATAATCCGATCTTTTAAAAGACGGGAGTAAATGTCATATGCTCGCTCGCCGCGATTCGTCTGTTCAATAACTGTAGGAATCAAATTCATTTTTCTTCCTCCTTTAAATAGAAAAGGTAAAATCTTATGTACTGTTATCATACACTGATGGTCAATTAAGGTCAAACAATTCGCTCGTAAATTGTTCGACAATATTCACTTTACAAGGATAACCAGCCTCCACATTTTTAAACCTCAGTGCCACTTGCAAATCGATGATAAATATCATATAATAGGAAAGTCGCTTCACACATTTGCCCTCGTAGTGCAACGGATAGCACGCAAGATTCCGGTTCTTGAAATTCGGGTTCGAGTCCTGACGAGGGCGTCACTAAGCCACCTGTTTTATTTAAAAAACAGGTGGCTTTTTTATATAGTATTAAAAAATCATGCACATTTCTGGGCGCTCTTCATATATTAACTTCTGTGTGATATTGAAGAAAGAAGGATGATGAAATGAACAAAAATCAAGTAACAATTATTAGAAAAGACATAGACAGTGGAAATGAAATTAAAATCATTGAATGGAATGTAACGGATCCGGCGGAAAGCGTGTTTGCCGTTGTTTCACCTGTAAAATTAAAATAATAAGAAGCTACTTATAACCATCTTATATGTAAAACTACATAATCAAAGATGGTTTAACGATCGGGTGGTGCCTGGCACCATTCGATTTATTTATATATTGAAAAAATATGGATATAAAAATAGGCAATTTTTAAAGAAACAAATGAGAAAAGGGGTGGACACTTGGATCACATAATTTTTGTGAAAGACTTTAAAGAGAATGATGTCCTAAGGAGAAGTTTCAATCAATTAGCCATGGAAACATTCGGTATCGAGTTTGAGGACTGGTATGTAAAAGGGTACTGGACTAAAAAGTATATCCCTTACTCGTTGGTTAAAGATAACCAAATCATTGCTAATGTATCTGTCAATATCCTAACCATTCTAATAAATGGCGATGAGGTACCTGCCATCCAAATTGGAACGGTTATGACGGATGAAGGTTACCGAAATAAAGGTTACTCACGTTTATTAATGGAAAAAGTGTTAGAAGATTATTCTCATATACCTTTTATGTACTTATTTGCTAATGATACCGTTCTTGACTTTTATCCGAAATTTGGGTTTCGTCACATGGAGGAAACAATCTTTAGCTGTAACTATATGGTAACGAATGGATGTCCTGCTAGTTTTGGTAAGCTAGATGGAACAAAACAGGAAGATTTAGAGTTTATTTATAAAAAAGCATTAACTAGGAAGCCGAATTCAGCATTATTTAGCACAACAGGAACAGAAGAACTGGTTATGTTCTATGCTATAAAGATCTTTCCCCAGAACTGCTATTGGATTGCAGAGGAAGAAGCAATTGTCATGTGTCAGCACGAAGGAAGCACGTTACATATATACGACATCATTTGTAATAGGGAAGTTAATATTACTACTATCCTAGACACAATGACCACAGAAGAAACAAGGAAAATCACCTTTCACTTTACACCAACCTTTGAAAATCTAACATATACAAAGAAAGAGTTTAGTGATCATTCAACCTTTTTTATAAGAATTACGCAAGAGTTAGACATGCCTCTCCACTTTAAGCATCCCATTACCTCCCAAGCCTAAATGATAAATTTTCCTATGGTGAGCAAAATAACAGGATAAAAACAGGAGTGGAGATGAATAACTTGACTGATTTTTGCCCTGCTTTGTGGACTGAGGAGCGGACACCGGATTCCTATTTGAACTGTAAAGAATGCGGATTATATAAACATGGATCACGAATGGTTTGGGGGGAAGGAAACCCTCACGCCCCCATTATGATTATTCTTGACAATCCGGGACTGCGGGAGGACCGAGAGGGTAACTCATTTGTTTGCGGAACAAGGCAGACTTTGCAAGAAGCTGCTAAGGAGTCTGGATTATCCAATGCGGATTTATATGTAACTTATATTTTAAAAAGAAGACCGATGCGAGCATATGAGAAGGAACGTACGAGGGAGATTTGTATGAATCACCTAAAGGAACAGTTGGATATAAAGCAGCCTTCCTTCGTGTTTTGTCTTGGAAACGTAGCGGTTCAATCTTTTTTTCGACAACCGGAAGCAGATGTAAAAGGTATGCGAGGAAAGTTGCATCAGGTCCAAGGGTTTCGGACAGCTGTGGCTTACCATCCGTTGGCTGTAAGGCGCCGTCCTAATCTTTGGAATCTATTTTTAGATGATTGGAAATTTCTTGCGGGACTGTATTTGAATAATAAGTCAGACTAATTTTCATTTTCTGATACACGAAAACCCTACTTTCATGTAAAATACATGGTAGGGGGGATTAGGATGAATTTAAAAGCGGGTTTATGGCAACAACAAACATTAAAATTGACGATGACCCAGGAGCTGTCTCAGGCTATTGCGTTATTGCAATATTCGGCTCTAGAGCTGACGGCCTTTTTGGAAAATAAAGCACTGGAAAATCCCCTGATGCAAATTGAGAATGCGAACGAGCAGCCAATGAATCCACTGATTGACCGGCATCGCCGGAAGCATCAAAAGGTGGAAAAGGATTGGATTGAACAAATTGCCGATAAACCAGTATCAATCGAGGATCAATTACTTTCGCAATTAAATTTAAAGAAGGTAACGGCTGAAGAGCTAAAGGTTCTTCGCTATCTTATCCAACATCTTGATGAAAACGGTTACTTCACTGACGATTTAGGGGAAATTGCGAAAAAGCTAAAGGTATCGGATGAGCTTGCTGAGGATTGCCTAGTAGTGATTCAAACCCTTGATCCAGCTGGTTTGGGGGCTAGAAATCTGCAGGAATGTCTCTTATTGCAGTTAGAACAAGTAAATCCCAACAATGAATTGGCCAAAAAGATTATTTCTGATTATTTTATCCCTTTTGCTGAAAAAAAGTGGAAGCAAATCGCAAAAGAGTTGCAGGTTAGTTTAAAGGAAATTCAAGATGTGTTTGATGAAATTCAATTATTAAATCCCAAACCAGGTGCTATTTTAGGAAAAGAATCTGCCAGCTATATTATTCCGGATGTTATTGTAGAACAAACACCAGCAGGCTTAACAGTCCGTATGTTTGACGATCCCATTCCGAAGATTAGCTTTAATGACCAATATTATAAAAAATTTAAAGATCAAGACCAGCAGGTAAATCGTTTTTTACAAGACAAGGTGCAGGATTATCAGTGGATATTAAAAAGTATTGAACAGCGAAAAGAGACACTTTCGAAGGTGGGCACAGCAATTGTTGAAAGGCAGCCGGCGTTTTTCCAAAAGGGGCCGCAATACTTGGTGCCGATGACGATGAAGGAAATTGCGACAGAGCTCGAAATTCATGAATCAACCGTAAGCCGTGCTGTCCGTGAAAAATACGTGCAGACCCCGGTCGGAACCTTCACCTTAAAATCATTTTTCACCAGCACAATCCAAACCGTGTCTGATGACGAAAACACCTCATCTACACAGGTGAAAAATGCGATCAGTAAACTCATTCAACAAGAAAATAAACAAAAACCACTATCCGACCAAGAAATCGTCGAACAACTAAAAACAACCGAAGGCATCATCGTATCAAGACGAACCATCGCAAAATATCGCGACCAACTTGGAATCCCCTCCTCCTCCAAACGGAAGAGATTTGACTAGGTGCCTGGCACCTTTTTTTGTTTTTTTAAAAGACTGGTGTGTCATTTGGGAATAAAGTCCAAATTGTCCACCTCACAAGGACAAAATATCCCATTTTGTCCACGAGCGGTGCCTGTCACCATTAACTAGTGAAAGGAATTAATAATTATGTCCAAAAAAACAATACTTACTTTATACACAAGAAATGGCTGCCATTTGTGTGAGGATGCGATGGATGTCCTGAGGGAATTGGAGCAGGAGTTTGCCTCATTAGTTGATCTGCAGGAAATTGATATTTCGACGAGTGATGAGTTGACGGAGCGGTATGGATTGATGATTCCGGTGGTGCTGATGGATGGGGAGGAGGTTGCTTATGGGCATGTTAACAAGTTTGACATAAGTAACCGTTTACAAGTCAAAAAAGGTGATAATAGGTGATTATATTTGTTGAAATAACATTTCACTCCTGATACAATTAAAAACGTAGTCAGGGTGATTTTTTTTGGATGAGGTGGGACATAATATGTCTATGGTGGACATTTTTAGACCAGCGGCATATTATAAAAGGAGAATGTAAGAAATGCAATCATTCATCGATATCGCAAAAAGATTATTACCTGATTTCCTTCAAGTCCTGCAGAAGAGATATTCAATCCTCAGATACATAGCAATGATGCAGCCGGTAGGAAGAAGGAGTCTAGCTACAAGCTTAGGTTTAACCGAAAGAGTCCTCCGTAGTGAAGTAGACTTCCTCAAAGAGCAAGATCTTATTACCAGCAATAATGTTGGTATGAGTTTGACCTTTGAAGGAAAAAATTTACTTGAGGATTTAGAAGGCTTAATGCGCGAGTTAATAGGGATTGATGTCATGGAGCTGGAGTTAAAACACCGTCTGGGCATCAAAAAGGTTGTCATCGTCCCTGGAGACAGCGATCAACAGCCTCTGGTAAAAGGCGAACTTGGAAAAGCATGTGCCATTAGTATGAAAAAGCTTTTTACTGGGAAAAATATCATCGCTGTGACTGGCGGATCAACTATGGCAGCTGTCGCAGAAAGGCTTTCGCCTGAATCAAGCGATAAAGATTTACTGTTTGTGCCTGCACGCGGAGGAGTGGGAGAAGATGTCCATAATCAAGCAAATGTGATTTGCTCGAATATGGCAAAAAACACTCATTCCAAACATCGAGTCCTATATGTTCCAGACCAGGTGAGCATGGAAATTTATGAATCACTAGTAAAAGAGCCTGAAATCAATGAAGTTTTAAAATTAATTCGCTCGGCTAACATGGTTCTCCATGGAATTGGGGAAGCTATTACTATGGCCGAACGGAGAAAAAGTAGTTCTGAGATTTTGCAAAAGCTCGAAGACAGCAAAGCTGTTGGGGAATCGTTTGGTTATTATTTCAATGAGGCTGGCGAGATTGTCTATAAAGTGTCCACGATTGGACTTCAGCTCGAAGATCTCAATGATATTCCAAATGTCATTGCGGTTGCTGGAGGCTCATCGAAGGCAAAGGCCATTAAAGCCTATATGAAGCAAGCACCGGCATCCACAATCTTAATTACAGATGAAGGTGCAGCAAGTAAGTTATTAAAAGGGTAAAACCTTTTTAAAAAAATAAAATCCCTACCCAATTTAAAGGAGGAACTTTATCATGGCAGTAAAAGTTGGTATTAATGGATTTGGACGTATTGGTCGTAACGTATTCCGTGCGGCTCTAAGAAATAGCGAAGTGGAAATCGTAGCAATTAATGACTTAACAGATGCAAAAATGCTTGCTCATCTTTTAAAATATGATTCCGTACACGGAACACTTGCAGAAGACGTAACAGTTGATGGCGAATATTTAGTAGTTGGCGGCCATAAAGTAAAAGTTATCGCTGAGCGCGATCCTGCTCAACTTGGCTGGGGCGACCTTGGAGTAGATGTAGTTGTTGAATCTACTGGACGTTTCACAAAGCGTGAAGACGCAGCGAAACACCTTGAAGCTGGCGCGAAAAAAGTAATCATCTCTGCTCCTGCTTCTAACGAAGACATCACTATCGTTATGGGTGTTAACGAAGATAAATACGATGCAGCTAACCACCACGTATTATCAAATGCATCTTGTACAACTAACTGCTTGGCTCCATTTGCAAAAGTATTAAACGACAAATTCGGCATCAAGCGTGGTATGATGACAACTGTTCACTCTTACACAAATGACCAACAAATTCTTGACTTGCCACACAAAGATTATCGTCGTGCTCGTGCAGCTGCAGAAAACATGATCCCTACATCTACTGGTGCTGCAAAAGCAGTTGCATTAGTTTTACCAGAACTTAAAGGTAAATTAAACGGTATGGCTATGCGTGTACCAACTCCAAACGTTTCTGTAGTAGACTTAGTTGCTGAGTTGGAAAAAGATGTTACAGCTGAAGAAGTAAATGCAGCATTAAAAGAAGCTGCTGAAGGTCCATTAAAAGGAATCTTAGTATACAGTGATCTTCCATTAGTTTCTCGTGACTATAACGGAAGCCCAGCATCTTCATCTGTTGATGGATTATCTACAATGGTTCTTGAAGGAAACATGGTTAAAGTATTATCTTGGTATGACAACGAAGTAGGTTACTCTAACCGCGTTGTAGACCTTGTTGATTATATTGCTAAAAAAGGACTATAATTTTTTGGCTGGGATTGGAAATTATCCCAACAACTAGTTATAATGAAAAATGGTATGTCCAACGGGGAGTGGGGTGGATTCCCTCTCCCTTTTTCTGTGCAGATTTGCCCGAAGTTAAAGATTGCTCATACATAAGGAGGTCCCTTAATGAACAAGAAATCAGTTAAAGATGTAGATTTAAAAGGTAAACGCGTATTTTGCCGGGTAGACTTTAATGTCCCGATGCAAGAAGGAAAAATTACCGATGAAACGCGGATTCGTGCCGCATTGCCGACCATTCAGTATTTAATCGAACAAGGTGCTAAAGTAATTTTAGCCAGCCACCTTGGCCGCCCTAAGGGAAAAGTAGTAGAAGAAATGCGCTTAACTCCAGTTGCGGGAAGACTTTCTGAACTGCTTGGCAAAGAGGTTAAAAAAGCAGATGAAGCTTATGGTGAGTCTGTAAAAGCACTAATTGACACCATGAATGAGGGCGATGTACTTCTTCTTGAAAACGTACGTTTCTATCCAGGTGAAGAAAAGAACGATCCAGAGCTTGCCAAAGCATTTGCTGAACTTGCAGATCTATATGTAAATGACGCGTTTGGTGCTGCTCACCGTGCACATGCATCTACTGAAGGAATTGCACATCATCTTCCAGCTGTTTCTGGTTTCTTAATGGAAAAAGAGCTTGATGTACTGGGTAAGGCTCTTTCTAATCCAGAGCGTCCATTCACAGCAATCATCGGCGGTGCAAAAGTAAAGGACAAGATCGGTGTTATTGAAAATCTACTTGAATTAGTGGACAACCTCATCATTGGTGGAGGATTAGCTTATACATTCGTAAAAGCACAAGGTCATGAAATCGGCAAGTCCTTGCTTGAAGAGGACAAAATTGACTTAGCAAAATCCTTTATCGAAAAAGCCAAGCAAAAAGGTGTTAATTTCTATATGCCAGTTGATGCCGTAGTGGCAGATGAATTCTCTGCTAATGCGAATTCAAAAGAAGTAGGCATTGAAGAAATTCCAGCTGATTGGCAAGCCCTTGATATCGGACCAAAAACAGCTGAGATTTACCGTGAAGTGATTCAAAAATCTAAGCTAGTTATTTGGAACGGACCAATGGGTGTGTTCGAAATGGATAAATTCGCCAACGGTACAAAAGCAGTTGCCGAAGCTCTTGCTGAAGCAACGGATACTTATTCCGTAATTGGCGGCGGTGACTCAGCAGCAGCGGCTGAAAAGTTTGGCCTTGCAGACAAAATGAGCCACATTTCAACTGGCGGCGGTGCTTCACTTGAATTTATTGAAGGTAAAGCATTACCTGGCGTTGTTGCCCTAAACGATAAATAACTTTTAAATATATGTGAATAGTTCTACAAAAATCACCCTTGAAAGGATGTGCCACCATGCGTAAACCAATCATTGCAGGTAACTGGAAAATGAACAAGACCCTTTCGGAAGCAAAAAGCTTTGCGGAGGAAGTAAAAGGGCTTGTACCTGCTTCGGAAAAAATGGAATCAGTTATTTGTGCACCAGCCTTATTTTTACAAAGCCTCGTGGAAACTACTAAAGGCACAAATGTAAAAATCGGCGCTCAAAACATGCATTTTGAAGAAAGCGGAGCATTTACTGGCGAAATCAGCCCTAAAGCTCTTGCAGACCTTGGCGTACAATATGTTATCATCGGACACTCTGAGCGTCGTGAAATGTTCAATGAAACAGATGAAACAGTAAACAAAAAAGCACTTGCTGCTTTTAAATACAACCTCACTCCAATCGTTTGCTGTGGTGAAACACTTGAGCAGCGCGAAAACGGAGAGACAATGAACCTAGTGGGCTCACAAATTGAGAAGGCATTAGCGGGTATGACAGACGATCAAGTTAAACAAACGGTTATTGCCTATGAACCAATTTGGGCAATTGGCACTGGTAAATCTTCCACTTCTGCGGATGCTAATGAAGTTTGTGCTCATATCCGTCAAGTGATTGCTAAGCAATTTTCACAGGATATTGCCAACGAAGTAAGAGTTCAATACGGTGGCAGCGTGAAGCCTGAAAATATTAAAGAATATATGGCACAATCTGATATCGATGGTGCTTTAGTAGGCGGCGCAAGCCTTGAGCCTCAATCATTCTTACAATTATTGGAGGGCGGCAAAAATGAGTAAAGCTCCAGTAGCCCTCATTATTTTAGATGGCTTCGGCTGTAGAGACGAAGTAAAGGGAAATGCAGTTGCACAGGCGAAAAAGCCAAACTTTGATCGCCTTTGGAAAACCTTCCCGCACTCCCATTTAATTGCTAGCGGTGAGGCTGTTGGCCTTCCAGAAGGACAAATGGGGAACTCTGAAGTCGGCCATATGAATATCGGCGCCGGACGCGTCGTATATCAAAGCTTAACACGTGTAAACATTGCAATTCGTGAAGGTGAATTTGAAAAAAATGAAACCTTCGTTGGTGCGATGGAGCATGTGAAGAAAAACGGTACAGCCCTTCATTTATTTGGCTTACTATCAGACGGTGGCGTTCACAGCCATATCAACCATATGTTTGCCCTTTTGAAACTAGCTAAAGAGGAAGGCGTCGAAAAGGTCTATATTCATGGATTCCTTGATGGCCGTGATGTTGGACCTCAAACAGCCAAAACATATATTCAAGAAACATTGGACAAAATGAAGGAGTATGGTGTTGGGGAATTTGCATCCATCTCTGGTCGCTATTATTCCATGGACCGTGACAAGCGCTGGGAGCGTGTAGAAAAGTCTTACCGTGCAATGGTATACGGTGATGGCCCTACTTACACCGATCCAATTGAACTTGTTGACGATTCCTATTCTCATGGAATCTTTGATGAATTCGTTCTGCCTTCTGTTATCGTCAAGGAAGACGGACAGCCGGTTGCAACGATTCAAGAGAACGATGCTGTGATTTTTTACAATTTCCGTCCTGACCGGGCCATTCAAATTTCCAACACGTTCACAAACGAAGATTTCCGTTCATTTGACCGTGGGCCAAAGCATCCAAAGAACCTTTACTTTGTCTGCTTAACTCACTTCAGTGAAACAGTTGATGGCTATGTTGCCTTCAAACCAACGAATTTGGATAACACTTTAGGTGAAGTTTTATCCCAAAATAACCTTAAGCAGCTTAGAATTGCCGAAACTGAAAAGTATCCGCATGTTACCTTCTTTATGAGTGGTGGCCGTGAAGCGAAGTTTCCTGGTGAAGAGCGAATCTTGATCAATTCGCCAAAAGTGCCAACCTACGATCTTAAGCCTGAAATGAGCGCTTATGAGGTAACGGATGCCTTGTTAAATGAAATAAAGGCTGATAAATTTGACGCCATTATTTTAAACTTTGCTAACCCAGACATGGTAGGCCATTCCGGTATGCTTGAACCAACAATTAAAGCAGTGGAAACGGTTGATGAATGCCTTGGAAAAGTGGTAGACTTAATCCTTGAAAAAGGTGGATATGCTATCATTACGGCAGACCATGGTAATGCTGATGAAGTCATTACCCTTGAAGGCAATCCAATGACTGCACATACAACTAACCCAGTTCCGGTTATTGTAACAAAGCAAGATATTGAGCTTCGTGATGGCGTATTGGGCGATTTAGCACCAACCATGCTGCAATTGTTAAACGTTGAACTGCCAAAAGAAATGACTGGAAAATCTATTATTAAATAATTTTTTTAAAATAAAGGAGAGACTATCATGCCTTATATTATTGATGTTTATGCACGTGAAGTATTAGATTCCCGCGGTAACCCAACTGTTGAAGTGGAAGTATTCACTGAATCCGGCGCATTCGGCCGTACTTTAGTGCCAAGCGGCGCTTCTACTGGTGAATACGAAGCAGTAGAACTTCGTGATGGCGACAAAGATCGTTACCTAGGAAAAGGCGTATTAAACGCAGTTAAAAACGTAAATGAAATTATCGCTCCATTCTTAATCAGCGAAGGCTACAGCGTTCTTGACCAAGTCTCTATCGACAAAGCGATGATCGAGCTTGACGGAACAGATAACAAAGGAAAATTAGGTGCAAACGCAATCCTTGGTGTTTCCATGGCTGTTGCACGTGCAGCTGCAGAATATTTAGATGTTCCATTATACCAATACCTTGGCGGTTTCAATGCGAAACAACTTCCAGTGCCAATGATGAACATCGTGAACGGCGGCGAGCATGCTGACAATAACGTTGACATCCAAGAATTCATGATTATGCCAGTGGGTGCTCCAAGCTTTAAAGAAGCACTTCGTATGGGTGCTGAAATCTTCCATACATTAAAATCAGTTCTTAAGTCTAAAGGACTTAACACTTCAGTTGGTGACGAAGGCGGATTTGCTCCAAACCTTGGTTCTAACGAAGAAGCTCTTCAAACAATTGTTGAAGCAATTGAAAAAGCTGGTTACAAGCCAGGAGAAGAAGTTATGCTTGCTATGGATGCAGCATCATCTGAGTTCTATAACAAAGAAGACGGTAAGTATCATCTTTCTGGGGAAGGCGTTGTGAAGACTTCTGCAGAAATGGTTGATTGGTACGAAGAGCTTGCTTCTAAATATCCAATCATCTCAATCGAAGACGGATTAGATGAAAACGACTGGGAAGGTCACAAATTATTAACTGAGCGCATCGGTCATAAAGTTCAGTTAGTAGGTGACGACTTGTTCGTAACCAACACTAAGAAACTTGCTGAAGGTATTGAAAAAGGCATCGCAAATTCAATCCTAATCAAAGTTAACCAAATCGGTACATTAACTGAAACATTCGATGCAATCGAAATGGCAAAACGCGCTGGCTACACTGCAGTTATCTCTCACCGCTCTGGTGAAACAGAAGACAGCACAATCGCTGACATCGCTGTTGCGACTAATGCTGGACAGATCAAAACTGGTGCTCCATCTCGTACAGACCGTGTTGCGAAATATAACCAATTGCTTCGTATCGAAGACCAATTGAGCGAAACTTCTCAATACAACGGCATCAAATCTTTCTATAACTTGAAAAAATAATCATTGTAATAATGATTTGCCGTTGAATTAAGTAGTACATGGTAAATTGGTATTGCTTAAATTAAGTAATACGAAAACATGAATTAAGTCATACGGCTTTTGCTTAAAACCTCCTATTTATGTGTGATAATTTCACATTTATAGGAGGCTTTTTTATGTTTGTAAAAGATTTGTTAAAGGAATTTACTTTGATTTGCAAATTAAAAATTATTCGAAGCGGACAATTGAAACTTATAATTACTATACATGCCAATTGATAGCCTTTTTGCATGAACATCATGATATAACAGATATTGAGGAGATATTACTATGCATATTAAAAAGTTTGATCAATATCAAATTGAATTAGGTAATAAACCAACCTACATTAACACGCTAATTAAGTCTTTAAGGTCTTTTTATAATTATTTGGTTAATGAAGAGTATGTCAGTCACAATATCATTTTAGAAATTAAATTTCTAAATGAAGAAAAGGTGATTATCAATACCTTTACAGATAAAGAAGTGGCAAAAATGATTGATACCTACGATTTTAAAAGCTATTTAAACGTACGTAACAAGGTCATTATTGCAATGTTTGTAGATACTGGAATAAGAATGAGTGAACTAATTAATTTGCAATCTAGTTTGTTAAATGAGACTGATATGAAGGTATTTGGAAAGGGTTCATAATGGCATTATGTTCCTATAAGTCTGATGTTGAAGAAATTTCTGATTAAATATGAGCGTATTAAAGAGGAATATATTAAAAAGATTATTTTTTATCAAGGAGGAACAACATAGATTCAGATAAAAAAGAAATTAGAGATGTCCCAAACAGACTTTTTTCTTTATACCAATACATAAAAACGGTTGATGTTGCTTTTCTACTTCAATTTTTTATAGGAGAAGAAAGATTTGTTGTTAGTTGTCATACATTTTTCCATTTATTCACAAGAATATAAAAGGATTATGTAAATTTATGTCGAACCGTATTATCATGAACAAAATAAAAGGAAATTTTTATTTTGAATCATAATAGAGAGAGTAGATCATAGATGGGGGAATTGTTTTATGATTATTAGGAAAAAATTAACCTTAGGAATTATGTTAGCTGGAATATTAATAGGTATTTTAGCTGGATGTGGAGCGGAAAAGCCAACTGATGTAGTAAATGGCTACTTAACCTCAATTCAAAAAGGTGACTTTAAGAAAGCTGGAAGTTACGTTAATGGAGGGAAGGATAGTTTAAAAACAAAAGGTGATAGCACAGCAGATGATAAGTTTACAACTTCAGTGATTGAAGCAATTTCGAAAAACTATAAATATGAAAAACCAGTAGAAGTTTCTGTTAGTGGTGATAAAGCTGTAGTTAAAGTAAAAATATCATCGGTTGATTTTGGTGAAGCCATGACTGCAACAATGGCAGAAGTAATGCCATTAGCATTTGCTAGTGCATTTGAAGAGAAAACTCCTAAATCAGAAAAAGCATTTGAAAAATTAATGGAGAAAACAGCTTTAAAACACTTAAAAGCGGAAGATGTCTCTATGGCAACACGAACTGTAAAATTTAATTTAGAAAAGAATAAAGATGGAGTTTTTAAGATTGTAAACAATGATAGTTTGACAGAATCAATTTATGCAAATTTTAGTCAGTTAAAAGACATGTTTGGTGAGAATGAAAACGAAGTAAAGAAATCTGATTCTGCAAATAATGAAGAAAAAGCAACAAGTAATAAAGATGTTTACTTTAAAGACAATGAGGCAAGATTAAATGATTTAAAAATTAAGATTACAGAAACTAAAGTTATTCAACCAGGAGAAACTGGAAATGAATATGGTGAAAAACCATTATTTGCCATCTGGTACGAAACAACTAATTTAAGTGATAAAGATATTGACCCCATATCTGCATGGATGGCAGTATTTGAAGCGGTACAAGATAATAACCCTAATGCAGTTAATACACTTGAAGTGGGGGGACTCCCAGATAACCAATTTCAAGATAGCCAGTTAGAAACAATTAAAAAAGATGGCACTGTTCCAAATGCGGTAGCTTATGAATTAGATGATTTAGAAACACCAGTAACATTAATTGCTACACAAGGTATTGATGGAGATAAATTAGGTGAAAAAAGTTTTGATATAAAATAAAAATATAAATATTGTTTAATTAACACTTACATCTTGTAAGTGTTTTTTTATTGATTGAAAGAATAGGAAATTATAGATAAAGTAAAAAAATGGAGTGTTTAATAAGGTGACTTTATTGCAAAACATGTCAATTGAGATATTTTCAAGTATTAGATAAACGTTAAGAGTAATCAATAGTTATGGCATTTGGAAGAGGAAAATAAAGCGGATTTTTCAATTTCTAACGAATCCATGTCCTAGTAGTAGGTAATACATATTTTGAACTAATAAAAAATGAAATAATCTTACTATGCAATACAATCACATATAGGGAGAATTAAGCTTTTAAACGTTAATTTAATCATATTTTGGCTAAAATTCACCATCTCGTACAGACCGTGTTGCGAAAATACAACCAATTGCTTCGCATCGAAGACCAATTGAGCGAAACTTCTCAATACAACGGCATCAAATCTTTCTATAACTTGAAAAAATAATCTGATATGATGAGGCATCCACGTAAAAGTGGGTGCCTTTTTAGTTGAAAAATGTAAAAATGCGCAGTCCAATTATGTAAGAAAAGCGTGATTAAAAGTGGTATTAATTCCCTTGTAAACCTACTAAGATAAGTCTTGTGGATATGTTACATATCTCTTTTTCAAAAACATGTTTAGGGAGGAAATAAATGAAAAAGAAGAGAAGATTTATTGGGCTGATTGCAGGGTTAGGATTATTACTATCAACGACAACTGTGTTTGCTGAACCGGAGGACTCAATTATTCAAATTGAGGAACAATCAACGCAGCAGCAGCTTTCTAAAGCCCCCTTATTTAAAAGTTCCCCGACTAATCTTAGAAAGATAACTCAAGTTGACCTCAATCGCGGTCGTAAAGAAGGGCAAGTCATTGTAAAATTTAAGCAAGGTAAATCGCTCGATGTGATAGGGGAACAGGCAAAGGCTAGAGGTATGAAAGTAGGAAAGGTCCTGGATCCCGAATTAGGTTTACAACTTTTGGAGTTTGATGCGAATGTTGACTCTGTAGAAAATGTCATTCAATTTTTAGATGATTCAAGAATAGTGGAATATGCAGAACCAAACTATATTTTACAACCCGATGCAGTAACGGACCCTTACTATGGATTACAATGGGGGTTGAAGAATACGGGACAGCCAATTATGGGAGTTGCAGGAAAAGCGGGGATCGATATTAAAGCAGAAACTGCATGGCTGAAAACAAAGGGAAACACCTCTACAGTAATTGCCGTTATTGATACGGGAACAGATATAGCCCATCCCGACTTAAAGGATAATATTTGGAAAAATCCAGGTGAGATTCCAAATGATAAAATCGATAACGATAAAAACGGTTATATTGATGATGTAAATGGCTGGAATTTCTATGATAATAATAATAATGTATTTTATTCACCAGACGAAGATGATCATGGTACCCATGTTTCAGGCACTATTGCCGCAAAGGCAAACAATATTGGAGTCATCGGAGTGGCTCCCAATGTAAAAATTATGCCATTAAAGTACCTTGGTCCGGGAGGCGGCTATACTTCAGATGCCATACTAGCCATTAATTACGCAAAAGCTAAAGGAGTTAAGATCACGAATAACTCTTGGGGCGGGGATGCCTACAGTCAGGCTTTATACGACACCATTAAAAGCTCAAACTCTTTATTTATTGCAGCGGCAGGCAATGACGGGGTCAATAATGATGCCAAACCACACTACCCATCTTCCTTTAATCTTTCCAATATTCTCTCAGTAGCCGCCATCACCAATACCGGCAGTCTTGCTTCATTTTCTAACTATGGCGCCACAAGTGTTGACGTTGCAGCACCTGGGCAGGCTATCGCAAGTACATTCCCTTCTAATCAGTATTATTATTTAAGCGGTACTTCTATGGCTACCCCACATGTTACCGGAGTTGCAGCTCTTGTTACGGCTGTTAAACCGGCATTAACTCCACTACAAATAAAAGATACGATTATGAAGTCAGTAACAAAATTATCCTCTTTAACCGGAAAGATCGTAACAGGCGGGCTCATCAATGCAGGCACTGCAGTAGCTGCAGGAGCAGCGGATGATGATATTCCGGGAGTTCCTTTTACTGGCACAAGTAAAAGTGGAACCTTAAATGTCTCCGGTGATCAAGACGACGTATATTCCATTAGACTTTATAAGGGGGAAAAAGTAACGGTCTCCTTAACGGGCGCAGTCGGAACCGATTTTAACCTTTTCCTTTATAAGCAGACCACTAAAACAGTTAAAACAAGAACAGGGTTTGTAGCAAATTCACAAAAAGCAGACACCTCAACTGAGACTTTTTCGTATATTGCACCTACTGATGGCACCTATTATATAGATGCATATGCTTTGAAAGGTTCCGGGAGCTATACCCTTACAGTTAAGAATCGGATCTTGGCTGGAGCAGGTGTCTACCAAGATAGTAATGCTTATTTAATTTTTGGTGGCACCTGGTCAAAAGTGTCGAGCACAAGTGCTTCCGGTGGATCGTATAAATGGGCAAATGGAGCCGGTGCGAATGCTCAACTCATATTCAATGGCACTTCGGTATCGATCAATGCTCTCAAAAATAGCTCTCAAGGAATCGCCAAGGTAACTCTGGACGGAGTCGCCTATAATGTAAATTTGTACTCGGCAACTACAAAATATAATCAGACCGTATTCACTAAAACAGGACTCACTGCAGGACGTCACGTGCTAAAAATCGAATGGACCGGAAAAACAGCTGCAGGGGCACCGACAGGATCAACAAGGATTAATGTGGACGCAATCACAGTTAAATAGATTAGTTTACGCCGCTTAGGCCCTGCAGATAAATATACTTGCAGGGCCTCTTTGCATACACAGAAATAAGTCGAATAATCCCAAAAGGTGTCACATAACTACTATTGTTAAAAAGGGTAGAATATGGTACATTAAAACTACTGTGAAATGCTCGTCTACAGGAGGTGGCCTTTTATGCATACATTAGTCGTAGTATTATTAATAATCGTCAGCATCGCACTTATTGCTGTTGTCTTACTTCAATCAGGTAAAAGCGCTGGTTTATCCGGTGCCATTTCCGGTGGTGCAGAATCACTGTTCGGAAAGCAAAAAGCACGAGGAATCGACTTAGTCCTCCACCGTATCACAATCGTTCTGTCAGTCCTATTCTTCCTACTCGCACTGGCAGTAACCTACTTCAAAATCTAAAATATTACCCCAAACCCGGCTAATCAGCCGGGTTTTTTAGTCGACAAAAAAGGCTGCTAACCTCAAGTGTCCACCCCAGATGGACAAATTGCACTTTTGTCCACGAGCGGTGCCTGTCACCATCACTGTCACCATCACGACCCCCACCAAGTCGTTTTAATGGAATGTTAGGCCTAGCATTGCTTAAACTAAGGGATAGTGAGATATTTGTAGTTAGGGGAGTTTTATTGTATGAGGATTGCATTGCCGAAGCCATTTACTTTTGAGGGAGGGAAACGGGCGGTTCTTCTGTTGCATGGTTTTACGGGAAATTCGTCGGATGTGCGGATGCTTGGGCGTTACTTAGAGAAGCACGGTTATACGTGCCATGCGCCTCATTATAAGGGGCATGGAGTTCCTCCTGAGGAATTGGTACATACAGGTCCTAAAGATTGGTGGCAGGATGTCTTAAATGGTTATCAATGGCTAAAAGATAGGGGACATGAGGAAATTGCGGTGGCGGGTCTTTCCCTTGGAGGGGTATTTTCCCTGAAATTAGGTTACACTGTACCTATAAAAGGAATTGTGCCGATGTGTGCTCCGATGCATATAAAAAGTGAAGAAGTTATGTATGAAGGTGTTCTAGAATATGCCCGCGAATTTAAAAATCGGGAAGGAAAATCAGCCGAACAAATAGAAATGGAAATGGATGAGTATAAAAAAACACCGATGAATACACTCAAAGCATTGCAGCAATTAATTGCAGATGTTCGAGATCATATAGATATGATATATGCCCCAACCTTCGTGGTACAGGCACGTCATGATCATATGATCAACACCGAGAGCGCCGATATTATCTACAATGAAATTGAATCACCAAAAAAACAAATTAAATGGTACGAAGAATCAGGCCATGTCATTACTCTTGATAAAGAAAAAGAGCAGCTACATCAAGATGTTCATGCATTTTTAGAAAGTCTTGACTGGCACGATTAAATAAACCCTTAAAGGAGGGGTAATATGGAAAACATTCAAAAGCACATCGACAAGCTTTTGCAATATATGAAGGATGAGGCCTACAAGCCACTTACCGTTCAAGAGCTGGAAGCCGCATTCGGCATCGAAGACTCAGGAGATTTTAAAGAGTTTGTTAAAGCACTCGTTCAAATGGAGGAAAAGGGATTAGTGGTCCGCACCAGAGCGAACCGCTATGGTCTTCCGGAAAAAATGAACCTTATCCGCGGTAAGTTGACCGGTCATGCGAAAGGCTTTGCCTTTGTCATACCTGACGAGCCGGGAATGGACGATATTTTTATTCCGCCGAACGAAACCAATCACGCCATGCATGGAGACATCGTGTTAGTTCGTGTGTCTTCAGAGAGCTCTGGACAGCGCCGTGAAGGTACGGTTATTCGAATTGTGGAAAGAGGCATCCAGCAAATCGTCGGAACTTATGTTGAAAGTAAGAATTTTGGCTTTGTTATACCGGATGATAAAAAGTTTGCCAGTGATATTTTCATTCCAAAAGCAGCTTCCAAAGGGGCTGTCGAGGGTCATAAAGTAGTTGTAAAACTTACTTCATATCCAGAAGGCCGCAAAAGCGCAGAGGGCGAGGTAACAACGATCCTTGGCCATAAAAATGACCCGGGTGTCGATATTCTATCCATCATACATAAGCTTGGCCTTCCAATGGCCTTCCCTGATGAAGTGCTGCAGCAGGCCAACGAGGTTCCGGACACCATTGATGAGAGTGAACTGGCGAACCGCCGTGACCTGCGTAATGAGGTCATCGTTACAATTGACGGCGCTGATGCCAAAGACCTTGATGATGCCGTAACAGTATCAAAACTGGAGAATGGAAATTTTAAGCTGGGCGTCCATATCGCTGACGTTAGCTATTATGTTAAAGAAGGCTCCCCAATTGACCGGGAAGCAGCAGATCGAGCCACCAGTGTTTATTTAGTAGATCGAGTCATTCCTATGATTCCACATCGACTTTCAAATGGAATTTGCTCATTGAATCCAAAAGTGGATAGACTGACCCTTTCATGTGAGATGGAGATTAACGACGAAGGTCAGGTCGTTTCCCATGAAATTTTCCAAAGTGTCATTAAAACAACTGAGAGAATGACCTATTCCGATGTTAACCGGATTCTCGTCGATCAGGATGAAGAAACACGCAACCGCTATGATTCACTCGTTCCAATGTTCGAATTGATGGAGGAGCTAGCGGCCATACTCCGCAACAAACGAATGAACCGTGGAGCGATTGATTTTGATTTTAAAGAATCAAAGGTTCTCGTGGATGAAGACAGTAAGCCCAAAGATGTTGTGCTTCGGGAGCGTTCCGTGGCGGAGCGGTTGATTGAAGAGTTCATGCTGGCTGCCAATGAAACCGTTGCAGAACATTTCCACTGGATGGAGGTTCCGTTTATTTACCGGATTCACGAGGATCCGAAGGAAGATAAACTCCGTAAGTTTTTCGAGTTTATCACCAACTTCGGCTATATCGTAAAAGGAACGGCCAATAATGTTCACCCTCGGGCTCTGCAGGAAATCATTGAGGAAGTACAGGGCAAACCGGAAGAAATGGTGATTTCAACGGTCATGTTGCGCTCCATGCAGCAGGCGAAATACTATCCGGAAAGCTTGGGGCACTTCGGCTTATCCACGGAATTCTATACGCATTTCACATCACCTATCCGGCGTTATCCGGATACGATTGTTCATCGCTTGATCCGTACCTATCTGGTGGAAGGCAAGCTAGATGAGGCAACAAGGGAAAAATGGAATGCCGAATTACCGGACATAGCAGAGCATTCTTCCAAAATGGAGCGCCGTGCCGTGGAGGCAGAGCGGGAAACCGATGAATTGAAGAAAGCAGAATATATGGAGGATAAAATCGGTGAAGAGTTTGACGGCATTATCAGCTCCGTCACAAACTTTGGGATGTTTGTTGAGCTGCCGAATACCATTGAAGGTCTTGTCCATGTCAGCTATTTGACCGATGATTATTATCGCTATGATGAGCGTCATTACGCCATGATCGGTGAAAGGACGGGCAATGTCTTCCGGATTGGCGATCAAATCACCGTTCGCGTCGTAAACGTAAATAAAGATGAACGGTCCATTGATTTTGAAGTCGTCGGCATGAAGGGTACTCGCCGTAGAGAACGTTCTGATACACCAAAGGTCTTTAAAACGGGCAGTGATTCCCATAAACCGCGCCGCAATAAACAAGGTGACCGTAATGCTAAAAGCGAAGCAGGCGGGGGTCAAGGAGAGAAAAAGAAAAAGAAGCGGAAGTTCTATGAAAATGTTCCGGTTTCCAAAAGCACCAAAAAGAAGCATAAGAAACGAAAATAAACGAGGAGAGCCAGTATAAAGGCTCTTCTTTACTTTTCTATAAATGGTTATTCTGTTAAAATAAAAGCCAGAGATCGAGGTGAAAATAATGCCAAAAGGTGAAGGAAAAGTAGTTGCCCAGAATAAAAAGGCTACCCATGATTATTTTATCGAAGAAACATATGAAGCCGGGATTGTGCTTCAAGGGACCGAAATAAAGTCGATCCGTGCCGGACGTGTGAATTTAAAAGACTCTTATGTCCGTATTCAAAATGGCGAAGCTGTCTTGTTTGGAATGCATGTCAGCCCATATGAACAAGGCAATCGCTATAACCACGACCCATTGCGGACGAGAACACTGCTGCTTCACAAAAAGGAAATTAATAAGCTATTTGGTGAGGTAAAAGAAGCCGGATATGCGTT
>NZ_JBALNY010000052.1:0-20550 GCF_036962145.1 Bacillus sp. JJ1764
CGTTAAGAAAAACAAGATAACAAATGCTCCGGGCATTCTTAATTTAAACTTCTTTCTTGGACCCTTTTCTGTGCTGGAGCCTGCATTGTTCATCATGTCCTCCGGTTGTTTGGCAACGCTTACATTATTCATAAGGTCATCTCCCCAGTAAAATATAATCGTATAGAAGGTTTCACAAATAATTCATTGTTTGTGAAACCTTTTACAATCTATAATTTAAGTGTATTCGGATGCTTCAAAAAACTTCAAAAAGATTCGACAAGTTTTTCTGGGAGGGATTTTTTATTCCGTTTTTTTCTCGCAATATCAACCAAGATAAAATCAAAAGAATAACTGTTGCTGCAACTTGTATCGCGTTGGCAGCACAAATTAATATAACGTTTTTTGTGGATGGCTTCATTTTAACGTTGGCCGTCATCTTATTACCCATTTTTTTATATTTTAATGATGATCTAAATCCAATACCGTTAACACTTGGAATTGCATTTGCTTCACCTTTTTTCAGAGGACTTCTACTTTTTATCACCAATAATTATGCTCTGGAAACGATTGCTTCATATATATTTACCGATATTGCCTTTTATCTCTGTTACGGATTTGTGTACTATTTTTTATACTGGCATCGTGCATATCGCAATGATAGTTCTTTCTTTTTTACAATTCTGCTCTGTGATTATATATCTAATCTTTTGGAAGTTAGTCTTTTGTTAAATTTTTCACATTATAGTCTGCGTTTATTTAAGATATTATTTATTGTTGCCTTGCTGCGCGCTCTAATTAGCTGCTTTATTGCATTTTTATATCATTACTTTACGCTAATGATTAGAAAAAAGAGTCATGAGCAGAGATATTATAATTTTTTGTGGTCAGTTTCGGCAGTTAAAAGTGAAGTCTATTTTATGAATAAGAATATTAACGAAATCGAAAGAATCATGAAAAATGCTTATTTACTCAATAAAGAGCTTTTTCATGAAAACCCTCTTAGTAAAAATGGTAGTATTGCGTTAGATATCGCCAGAGACGTACATGAGGTAAAGAAAGATTATCAAAATGTCATCAAAGGTCTGGGGAGTTATTTTGAAGTTGAAAATGACCCCTTTATGCGATTGAGCGACATTCTAAAAATCGTCCTAATGCATTCACGCAGTCTTGTTAGAGAGAGGAAATTGGATATCTTAATTACGGTCAAAAACCAAATCGATTTACAAATCGTTAATCATTACTACTTGGTTTCAATCTTGTCGAATATAATTGTGAATGGCCTTGATGCAATTGGAAAACAACATGGAGGTTCCATAACAGTAATAGTCAAAGATCAGGGAGAGCAGCTGCTAATTAGTATTACTGACAATGGTCCTGGTATCCCTTCAGAGATTATAGATATGATCTTTGAACCAGGTTTTTCAACAAAATTCAATCAATATACCGGTGATATTTATCGAGGAATTGGGTTGTCGCACGTAAAAATTATTGTGGTAGAACAATTCGGGGGACATATAAAAGTTGTTTCTGAAGAAGGAAAAGGAGCGAATTTCTTTTTAACGCTTAATAAAGAAAAACTAACTACGGGGGAACAGTCATGAATTTTTATATCGTTGATGATGATCTTGCAGTCACAATGATCTTACAAAGAATCGTGGAAGAAAACATGAACAATCAGGTAGTTGGAACCTCAGTATCTCCTAAAATGGCCTTAAATGACCTGATGCTGCGGAATGTTGATATTGTATTGGTAGATTTGTTAATGCCTGAATTAAATGGTATTGCCTTAGTTGAAGCACTTCACAAGGCAAAACCCGAGTTAAAATTTATTATGATTTCACAAGTACGAGACAGTGATTTGAGAGAGGATGCTTATAAAGCTGGTATTGAATTTTTTATCGATAAACCCATCAATATTATCGAAGTACGGACAATCGTTGATCGTGTAAAACAAAGTATTCTAATGGAACAAAAACTGAAAAAAATTCAAAACTTGTTAGAACCTTCTTCCAATGGCTTTTCAAATGTAAACACAAATCATCTTCATGAAACGAAAAAGAAAGTTCGATCTATTCTTGGATTTTTAGGAATAACTTCTGAAGCAGGTTATGCTGATATTTTAAATATTTGTCAATTGATGATCGAACAAAATATTTCTTTTAATGATATCAACTTTGATCAACAATTTGCTTTAAACTCTCATGAAAAGAAAATTATTTTTCAGCGCGTTCGGAGAGCGATAAAAAAGGGCATGGTAAATCTCGCTAATTTATTCCAAGATGATTTTGACAATGAATTAACGATGGAGTGTGCCAATACTCTCTATGGATATAAAAATATCCACAAAGAGATCCTTTTCCTACAAGAAAAATCGTCAACCGGAGGCAAAGTTTCTCTAAAACAATTTTTTGACGGCTTAGTGATGCATACCAATAATTAATTGAAGTGACGGGGTTTCGGTCCTTAGCCAAATAGATAGAAAAAAAAGACTAGAATCTACGAGATCTCTAGTCTTTTTGGCATCCCAAAATTTTAAGAAAATATAAAAGGGCAATCGGTACAATGAATGATACATGAACCGATTGCCCTTCTTAATTGATTCCGTTCTAACGTAAAACTCTAGCAGCAGTTGAAAAGGAAGCAGGATTATAAGAAGCAATTTTCACGACATCACCTGTTTGTGGAGCGTGAATATATTGCCCACCACCGATATAAATACCCACGTGGTATGCAGGATAGCCACGGAATACTAAATCACCCGGCTGCACTTGACTTGGAGAAATTCTAATTCCAACATTTTGCTGATCTCTGGATACCCTTGGCAGATTGATGCCAATTTGGCGGAATACATAGGAGGTGAATCCTGAACAATCAAATCCACTTGGCGTTGTTCCACCCCATACGTAAGGAACCCCTAAATACTGTTTGGCAATAGCAATTAGTCTTCCAGCCGATCCAGGATCAGCAGGATCTGCTGTACCAAACGAAGGTGTTGATTTTGGAACAGAAGGACTGCTTCCACTTGGAGCAGGTGCCCCTGGCTGTTGTTGAGTTGGCGCAGCCGCCTGAGCTGCTGCGGCTTGAGCTGCCAATTGAGCCTGTCTTTGAGCCTCAGCCTGTTGCACTGCAAGTTGTGCTTGCTGACTTTGTAACAAGGTTTGTGCATCAGCCAATGCTTTTGTAATTTCTTGTTTATCTGCTTCAATTTTTCTTTGTTCAGCAGCTAATTCTTCCTTACTTTTATTTAAACTATCCAATTCACTATGTAGTTTTTCTTCAGCCGTTTTTAATGCCTGTTCTTTTTCATTTAAACCGTTCAGTAGATCTGAATCGCTTTCAAGAATTTTTGATATAGCAGTAAACCGAGATAAGAAGTCAGAAATATTATTAGATGAAAGCAAAAGCTCTGCATAAGTGGCGAGAGAATCTTTACCTTCTGACTGAATACTTTTTAATCGTTCAGAATAGACTTGTTTATGCAATTCTAAAGATTTTTTAGCAGCATCGATTTCAGCTTTTGTTTCTTCAATTTTTGCTTGCTGTTCAGTAATCTGGTTATTTAATTGCTGACTTTTTTCCATTGATGTGCTGATTTGGTCGTCCAATTGTTGCATCTTTGTTTCAAACGTATCGATTTGTCCTTGTGTCTCATTAATTTGCCCTTGAGTAACTGGTGTATTGACTGGACTTGCAAAAGTAGGCGTTGCTTGAATCATTGACGCAACAACGGCAAGCGATATTGAATATTTAAATATTTTCTTTATCATTATTAATCTCCTTTTGCTATGTATCTTTGATTCAGACGTTTAATATATTCCTAGTTTATATTCCAAATGCTCTAAAAACAATAAAAGCGTCGTTAATTTAATATAATTGTAATATTATGTAGAATATTCTTACCGATATTGAAAAAATTGTAAAAAAAATAACCCCTCGATCCGTATGAAACGAGGGGTTATCCTATATTTTTCCAATGCCATTAACTTAGGCTTCCTGAATACATATCTTTTGTTTCTTGATTTAATTGAACCCGCCAGCCAAATGGATCTGGTTTAGTTCCATATTGGATTCCAGTTAAGGTATCATATAATTCCTTGGTAAGCTTACCAATTTCTCCATTGTTAATCACAAGTTTTTCATTTTCCCATAAAAACTCACCGATTGGTGAAATGACAGCTGCCGTACCTGTACCATATGCTTCCTCTAATAAACCTGCTTTATAAGCTTCATAGATTTCATCCATAGAAATTCTTCTTTCAACAACTGGGACATTCCAGTATTTTAAAAGCTGAATTATAGAATCTCTGGTGATTCCCTCCAAGATACTGCCGTTTAATTCAGGTGTTACAACTTCCCCATTTATTTTAAAGAACACATTCATACTGCCTACTTCTTCAATATATCTATTTTCTTTCCCATCTAACCAAAGCACTTGAGAATAGCCAATTTGATCTGCCTTTTCCTGTGCTTTTAGACTGCTAGCATAGTTTCCTCCTGTTTTGGCCTCTCCTGTTCCACCTGCAACTGTCCGCACATATTGCTGTTCCACGGCGATTTTTACCGGGTGAATACCTTCCTTATAATAAGAGCCAACTGGGGACAAAATAATAATAAATTGATAATTATGCGACGGTGCTACCCCTAAATTTGGTTCAGTACTTATGATGAATGGGCGAATATATAGAGAAGTTCCCTCAGCTTTGGGAACCCATTCCCGATCAATAATAATAAGTTGCTTTAATGCCTCTAAAGCTAATTCTTCATCAATATGTGGAATACATAAACGGGAATTTGAGTGATTTAACCTATTAAAATTGCGGTCAGGTCTAAATAAATACACTTGCCCATCCTCAGATAAGTATGCCTTTAGACCCTCAAATACAGTTTGGCCATAATGGAAAACCTTTGACGCAGGGTCTAAACTAATTGGTTGGTAAGGTATAATCCGCGGATCATGCCAGCCCTCTCCTTCTGTGTAATCCATAATGAACATATGATCCGTATATACCTTGCCAAAAGTGAGCTGATCAGCTTCAGGTTTCGGTTTACGATTTTCACTAAGGAATGTTTTAATTTGATAATCTTTCATAGCATGTTCCCCCTATAATTCTGTCTTTATTATTCTATAAAAATAAAGACCCTTTAGAATAGAATACTCCCCTTATTTAAAAAAATAAAGTCTAAAATTCTGAATACTATAAAAATTAAAAATGAAGCGTTTCCATTCGTTTCATAATGCATTTTGTCATTTCTTGTTAATCGATTCCCTTTTTGACAGAAAAACTGAGTTTAGCAGTCAGGTAATCACAAAATTATTCGATTGTTGTCAGAATATTTGTGAAACAATTCATTGAATTACACATGAGCGCAGTGTTACTATTTTTTATGTAACTGCTACCATGACTAACTTTGGGTTTCCTCAACATGATTTACATAGAATACTACTTTTAGGAGGAATATTATGAGTCAATTAGCTGTAGGGTTAAAAGAAAAAGTAGAGAAGTTTTTAGTAGGTAAGAAAAAACTATTTATTAATGGAGAATTTATAGAAAGCAAATCACAAAAAACGTTTGATTCATACAATCCGGCGACTGGAGAGGTTTTAGCTTGTGTATATGAGGCTGGTAAAGAGGATATTGACCTAGCAGTAAAAGCTGCACGTAAGGCATTCGATGAAGGTCCATGGTCTAAAATGAGCAATGCTAATCGAAGTCGCCTTATGTATAAGCTTGCTGATTTAATGGAGGAGAATAGTGAAGAACTAGCCCAGCTGGAAACTTTAGATAATGGTAAGCCAATTCGTGAAACAACAAACGCGGATATTCCTTTAGCCATCGAGCATATGCGTTACTATGCAGGCTGGGCCACCAAAATTGTTGGGCAAACCATTCCTGTTAATGGACCATACTTCAATTTTACCCGCCACGAAGCGGTAGGAGTGGTCGGGCAAATTATCCCTTGGAACTTTCCACTTCTTATGGCTATGTGGAAACTTGGAGCAGCTCTTGCAACTGGATGTACAGTTGTATTAAAACCAGCAGAACAAACTCCACTATCAGCACTCTACTTAGCTGAGCTAATCCAAGAGGCTGGGTTCCCGGCTGGTGTGGTAAACATCGTTCCTGGTTTCGGAGAAACGGCAGGGCAACCACTTGTTGACCATCCGTTAGTAGATAAAGTGGCTTTCACTGGCTCCACTGAAGTTGGAAAGATGATTATGGCGAGCGCGTCCAAAACATTGAAAAGAGTAACACTTGAGCTAGGCGGAAAATCCCCAAATATCATTCTTCCTGATGCTGATTTAACAAAGGCGATTCCGGGTGCTCTTAATGGTGTTATGTTCAACCAAGGACAGGTTTGCTGTGCAGGTTCTCGCGTATTTATTCAAAAGAAACAATTTGACAATGTTGTAGCAGATATGGCTGCCCATGCCAACAAAATTAAACAAGGTGCCGGAATTCATGCTGACACAGAAATCGGACCACTTATTTCTGTCGAGCAGCAAAACCGTGTTCTTGGATATATTGAGAAAGGTCTAAATGAGGGAGCACAGCTTGTTGTAGGCGGCAGTAAGCCTCAGGAGCAAGGTTTCTTTGTCTCCCCTACGATCTTTGCCGATGTCCGGGACGAAATGACCATTGCCAAAGAAGAAATTTTTGGACCGGTTATTTCCGCTATGCCATATGATGATTTAGATGAATTAATTAATCGAGCCAATAATAGTGAATATGGTCTGGCCGCAGGAGTGTGGACTCGCGATGTGGCAAAGGCCCATTACATCTCCAGCAAACTTCGTGCGGGAACGGTTTGGGTAAACTGCTACAATGCCTTTGATGCAGCTTCCCCATTCGGCGGCTATAAGCAATCAGGAATCGGGCGTGAAATGGGCTCCTATGCGCTTCATAACTATACTGAAGTGAAGAGTGTTTGGATTTCCATGCAGTAAACATTCATTCTTTGTTTAAATGGAGCTTCTCCTTTAGGAGGAGTTCCATTTTTTTGTAGATGGGATATTATTTAATGAATAGACTTCATGGAATCTATTCGCTGAATTCTGTTAAAATATATATAGCAAGAGGAAGGTCAGTATTTTTAGGAGAAAAAATATGAATATCATTCAGCTTCAATATCTTGTAGATGTAGGGGAACTTGGTTCCATTACCGAGGCAGCGAAAAAAAATCATATGACCGTTCCGGCCATCAGTATTTCAATCAGCCAATTAGAATCAGAATTAGAAGTAACCCTTTTTTCCCGGTCAAAGAAAGGTGTGATCCCTACATTAGAAGGAAAAAAGGTAATTCAACATGCCATTTCTATCTTAAAAACGATCAATAAAATGAAATATGACATTTCTTTATCGAAAAATAATCAATACGGTAATGTTGTGATTGCGACAATTCCGGGGATGGTTCCACATATTATCCATAACACATTGGAATTTCGTAAGATTTATCCATTCGTAAATGTTCAATTGGTGGAAAGTGACACTGATGGTGTGCTGAACCAAGTTAAAAACGGACATGCAGATATGGGGTTTATTTCCTTTGGTCCAAGCCATCATGAGGAAGCCCTATTATGGGAACCGATAAAACGGGTTGAAGTGGTTTTGGTGGTACATAAGAGTTCCTTATTTCGGTTTAATCAAAAGATTTCGCTGGAAGAAATTAAGGATGAAATGATTGTTTTGTACAATGATCCATATTTAAAAAAAATCGCCAAAAATCTTTTTGCAGATGACTTAAATAATCGACTTGCCCTAACATCTAATAATGCAGAAGCTCTTATTCAGATGGTTATTCATGAAAACGCCATTACGTTTATAAATAATTATATGTTACAAACGTTTCCATTACAGATTAAAAATGAAATCATCACCATCTCAATCAATGAATATCTTACTCTTTCCAACTATCTTTGGAGGGTAACTCGAAAGAATGAAGTGGAATCAGAAATGGTTCAACAATTTACTGAACACCTTCTGGCAGACTTAAAATAGAAAAAAATGATGCCCGCATGGATTTTCAAACCTGCGGGCATCATTTTGCCATTTATCCTTTTAAAAACCCTTCTTCCAAATAGCTAGGGTTTGGGTATTTGTAAAAACCTTCCCCTGTCGCTACACCAAGCTTACCTTTATCGATATACTCAGTTTTTAGTTTATCCGCTAATTTTTTGAATTCCTGATCACCTGTTGCTTCTGCTTTGGCCCGTCCAATATTATAAGCTGTATTGATTCCAACAACATCTAATATCGCAAGTGGACCTTGTGGGGCTTTTGTTGCAATCATCCATGTTTTATCTATGGTTTCAACGTCGGCAACTTCTTTAACTAATAAAAGCTGAGCCGCTTCCAATAAAGGAACTAATAAAGAATTCAAAATATAGCCTGGCTGTTCTTTATATAAAGGTAAAGCGACCATTCCGATTGCTTTTGCAAATTCGACAACCTCATTAAAAACCTTCATATCAGTGCCTGGATGTTTCATAATTTCTGCCGTATTGTTTTTCCAGATTTCATTAGCAAAGTGTAAAGCTAGGAAACTCTCAGGTCGCCCTGTTGCTTCAGCAAATTGACTTGGCAGCAATGTAGAAGAGTTCGTTGCAAAAATCGTTTTCACCGGTGCAACTTGTCCAAGATGTTTATAGAAATCTGTTTTAATTTGAACCACTTCAGGAACTGCTTCAATGACAAGGTCGGCATCTGCAACCGCTTTAGCTAAATCACTGCTAAAAGAAATGCGGTTATAAGCATCATTCACCTCTGTTACACTTACCCCTAAATCTTCTTGGTAACGGTGCTTCAGATTCACTAATCGATCTTTCGCACGTTCCAAAGCTTCATTATTAATGTCGTAAACTGTTACTTGAAACCCCTTAAATGCAGTTTGGTAAGCAATTTGACTTCCCAATACCCCACTGCCCGCAACTGTAATATTCTTAAAATTCATTTCAACCATTCCCCTTTTATCATTGTTCTTACTATACTTATATTGTAAATTATTATTTTACTAAAATAAATTTAATAAAATTTAATGTCAATTAAATTATTTTTAACTCCCCTCTAACTTATCGTTTCTTATTATTGAATCTTAAGATTAAACGGTTCATTTACTCATAAAAAAAGGGCATCTCCAAATATGGGAGATACCCGTAAGGTATTATTTTTGATACTTAGATAATTTTGATGATACTCCAGTGGACTTTCTTTCCGGTGCTTTTGCCTTTAGGTTGGATGCCCAAGTTACTTGTGAGTCATATTTTTCCATATGCTCTTTTTTGACAAGGAACTGCAGACGCTCTTTGTTCTTTTCAAGTGATTCTTCAAGTGACTGCAAGCGGCTTCGCGGGAAAGATAAACCAGCGAG
Source organism: Bacillus sp. JJ1764 (assembly GCF_036962145.1). Classification (NCBI taxonomy): domain Bacteria; kingdom Bacillati; phylum Bacillota; class Bacilli; order Caryophanales; family Bacillaceae; genus Bacillus; species Bacillus sp. JJ1764. Next base: position 9,349 of record NZ_JBALNY010000052.1, read on the forward strand.
AATCGTTGTGATGGTCGGATCCGTTTCTGTAATATATGTTCCTTCAAATAGTTCAACCGGCTCGCCAATCCCTTCAAAAACCGCCGGCACATTTATGAGTTTTGACACGTTTTCAGGTCCCTCGTAAATGAGGCCGGCACGAATGACTCCAACCGTGTCTACCGGACAGAAGATAGAAGACGCCCATGACCGCTGAATGGCACTGGCAATATCCGCCGATGTCTTTGCATCCGTCACAGTTGCCGAGGAAATGATGGTGACTCCCCTAGTATTAAGAATATTCATGAGATCCGTTTCATCAAAGTTTCCGTAAAAGGAGCTTTTTTTGGTTATTGAAACCACATGATGAATGGCCTCTATGACCTGTTGATTAGAGGAAAGATAGATTTGTTGTTTACTGGATTGAGGGTTTGTTTTTCGCATTTGGTCATTATCAACTAGAAATACAGAAGAGATCCCTTCAATTTTAGAAATCTGTTCGATGCATTCAGCAGCATTTATACGATTTCCCGCCAGTACGTTCCGCTCCGGAACAATGGCAATTGCCCCAATATTTATTTGCGGCAGCTGATCCAATAATATATCCATTAATAGCGGACTCATTCCAGACCCAGTGCCGCCATCTGTTGAAAAAGCGACCAATAACAGTTTAATATTTTTGAAGGATTTCCTAACGAAGTCAATCATTTCACGGTAATGCTCGTGAACGGCACGCAGACCAACGGACCGGTCCTGACCTGCTCCGTTATATCCTGGTACAAAGTATTTCTTTTCCACTCTTGTGTTAACGGCTCCGTCGCGTTGGTTTGTGTTGATAAGGGCCGTTTGAAAGCCCATCGTCGATGCTATTTCAGCGATATTTCCTCCAGCTTGACCTACACCCAAAATTCCGATTGATTTCACCAGATCGCCTCCTTATCTACTAGATAATACTCGCCCCTTCTAAAAATTAGACTTGTTCTGAGAAAAAAAGAATAACAGCGAAATATAAAAAGGCAACTTAGTTGCCTTTTAACCAATACTCACTGCCATCCGATTTTCGATCAAGAAAACCATATTCAATTAAGTATCTTCTAATCAACACATAATCATCGTATATCCCTGCAAGAATTTGATTTATTTCTGTTTCATTATATATGTGATCATGATCCAAAATTTTCGTAATTTCCCGTAGGACGATCAGGCGCTGCTTTTCTTTGGGGGGGAATTTTTTCAAAATCATTTGAGGTCCTTCCGAAATAAAACGCTTTATGACCTCTTCCTGCTCCTCTTTCGTAATATCGTACCGGTCATCTACCATTTTAGCTGTTTTATGAGGAGGAACGAAGGCTGGAGCATATTGATCTTTTTCTTTTAATAACTCCATGAGTGTCAAGAATATTTTTGCCTGCCTTTCCTTCTCTTTAAGAGCAAATCTGTGATGGCGGATCGTTGAGGTACTCCCAATGTTCATTTCATCTTGGACTTCCTTATCACTTCTCCCTTGGAAAAAGAGGCGAAGGAGCTGATTCTGATGTTCGGTAAGACCAGTCAACTTCTTATCAAGCCCTATTAAGTGTTCAAAAACCGACCCATGTGCATGTTCAATATGTACTTGGGCATATTTTTCCGCCTCATATAGAACTCCATCCATAGGATAAATGATCCCTTTTTCAATTTTTTTCCCACATATGAGACAAATATAAAATTCAGCTTCCTGAATGTATCCTCGTTTCATTTCTTCCAAAGAGGCTTTCCAAAAAATATCCGAAACACCCATACCCCAAAACACTCCTCACAGAAATCTGTATTATACAAACAAATCAATTAAACGTTTACTTTTATATAAACATAATAATATAATGTTTGTAAGCGGTCAATAACTACAGAACATCTGAAAGGAGATAAATATGGATAAGCAAAGGCGTAAACAACTGCAGGAAGATTATAAACAGATCAAGACATATATGGGGATTATCCAGATTACTAACCTCGTCAACGGTAAAATGTACGTGGCATCCTATCCCAACTTAAAAAACCGATGGTTAACAATCAAAACACAACTTGAAATGGGGAATTTTCCAAACTATCAGTTACAGAAAGACTGGAATGAGCTTAGCGAAGAATCTTTCACGTTTGAAGTTCTAGAGCAAAAAGAGACAACAGACATTTCAGACGTTAAATGGGCTCTGAAACATATGATCAAACCATGGTTGGAAAAATTGCAGCCATATGGGGAAAAAGGTTATCTTAAACCCGAAAAATAAAGAAGCCAAGATATTCACTTGGCTTCTTTTCCATTTTATACTCTTACTGTTTGAAGAAATTCCTGTATCCGCTCCGCTGCAATCGCTAATTTTTCTGGTGATTGGACAAGCGCCATTCTCACATAGCCTTCACCCTGGGCTCCGAAAGCATCACCTGGTACAACGGCCACTCCAGCTTTTTCAATTAATTCAAATGCAAATTGGCGCGAAGACCATCCTGATGGGATCTTGGTCCAAATAAACATAGTTGCTGGTGACTTTGTCACCTTCCAGCCACCCTTCTCAAGTCCGGCAATTAAGGTATCTCTCCGCTTCTCATATTCTTTTACTTGTTCGCGAAGGACGGAGTAATCTGAAGTCAGTGCCGCTACAGCCGCCTTTTGGATGGGATAAAAGATCCCGTAATCAATATTAGATTTAAAAGATGCCAGTATCTTTATCGCCTCATTATTGCCAATAACGTAACCAATCCGGCAGCCGGCCATATTAAAGGTTTTAGATAGTGAGTTAAATTCAATCCCCACTTCTTTTGCCCCTTTGACTGACATAAAACTAATTTGCGGATTTTCGTCAAAAATTAATTCTGAATAGGCAAAATCATGAACCACGAGAATATTATATTTTTTCGCAAATTCAATGACTTCTTCAAAAAATTCCTGATTAGCTAAAGCCGTGACTGGATTTCCCGGATAACTGATGATCATCATCTTTGTCTTTTGCAATACTTCTTGTGGAATTTCATCCAGTTGAGGTAAATATCCGTTTTCTTCTAATAATGGCATCGGATGAATGATTCCTCCAGCAATCAGAACGCTATGCTCATAAATGGGATAACCAGGATCCGGAACAAGAACATAATCCCCAGGATCAATCATGGCCATGGCCAAATGGGACAGACCATCTTGAGAACCCATTAACTGTAAAATCTCTGTTTGTGAATCAAGTTCAATGCCATAGCGCTGATTATAAAAATAGCTGACAGCTACGTTAAACTCATCAATTCCTTTTAATGTATAACCGTATTTTGTCGTGTCTTTACTATATTGAACTAGTGTATCCACAACAGTTTCAGACGGTGGCATATTTGGGCTGCCTACACTTAAATCAATGACCTCAATGCCCTTTTTCATTGCCTCTCTTTTTCTGTCAACAAGCTCAGTAAAAATACTCGTTGCCATTCTTTGTGTTTTTTTCGAAGCAATAATATTCATCTAAAATCACCTTAGTTTCCTAAAAAATTTTACTCCTTAAATATTAACATAATTTTTTGGGTGGTAAATTTACTAATTTGTGTATCTTGAGAACATTTGAACGGTCCCTCGGATCAAAGTATGTTTAGAAAAAAAAGAATCCCCCGAACCAGTCGGAGGATCCCTTTAAAAGTTATATTAATAAACATCACGTTGATAACGTCCTTGCTTTTGCATATCTTGAAGATAGGCTTCAGCTGCCTCACGTGTCATGGCACCTTCTTTTTCAATCACGGTAATAAGCGCCTCGTTCACGTCTTTTGCCATATATTCCTTATCACCGCAAACGTAGAAATAGGCACCGTTTTCTAACCATGAGAATAATTCCTTGCTATTTTCCAGCATTTTATGTTGGACATATACTTTTTGAGCAGAGTCACGGGAAAATGCTGTATCTAGCTTAGTCAATACTCCCTCATGTTGGTATTTTTCCAGCTCGCTTTGATAAAGGAAATCAGATGCAGCGTGTTGGTCTCCAAAAAATAACCATGTGCGGCCGGTTGCCTTATTTACAGCCCGTTCTTGGATAAAAGAACGGAATGGGGCAATTCCCGTCCCAGGACCAACCATAATAATATCTTTGTCCTGAGAATCCGGCAAATGAAAGTGTTTATTGGCTTGGACGAAAACAGGAAGAGTATCTCCTTCTTGAACACGCTCTGCACATAAAACAGAACAAACGCCTTTACGGTCACGATCATACGCCTTGTAGCGTACAGCGCCAATTGTAAGATGTACTTCATCCGGATTTGCACTTATGCTGCTCGCAATAGAATAGAGGCGCGGAGTCATTTTTCTTAATAATGACACGATGTCTTGAGCAGTAGCCTTCCACGGACCAAATGTACGAAGCATATCAAGCAAATCACGCCCGTAGCAATATTCCTTAAGCTGTGCCGCATTTTCAACCAGCACTAGCTTTTGCAATTCTTCGTTGTCGGTAAACGCAGCTGCACCTTGTAGAATTTTCTTTGTTAACAGGGTAATTTCAAAATAATCTGTCAGCGCTTTCTTTAGTGACAGTGTCTCGCCTTGCTTACCGACAGTTACAATGGTTTCTTCATCCCATTTCATTTCCTTAAGAAGCGCAACGACAAGTTCAGGATCATTAGACGGAACAATGCCAAGTGCATCTCCAGGATTGTACGAAAGGCCAGAGCCTTTTAATGATAATTCAATATGTCTTGTTTCTTTACTTGAACCAGGTCCATTTAAATTAATATTTTTAAGAACCTTTGCTTGAAATGGATTGGTCCTTGAAAATGGTAGTGTATCACTTTTGGTATTTTTAGAATTTTCTAAAGTGACTTGCATTTCTTGTACCTCCAAAAGTAGTATACGCCTATCATATCACAGTCTTGAAAAAATAGTTGTGCATTTTGACACATAATCGACAATTTTTTAGCTCGGCCATTTTTTCCCTATATCTAATGCGAATTGAAAAAAAAATGAAGCAGCACCAATATAAAAATTACTGTAACACTGTGTTTTCCTAATGAAACATATTTCATTCCGTGCCACTCTTTACTATTTCCCTTTAGCTTATTTACGGAACTTTCTAAACGGTTGTAAACTCTAATTGTCTAGAAAGTATTTTTGAAAAATAACCGGAGGTGGGCGTATGAAAAAAGGGATAAAAATTGTCACGATTGGCGGAGGATCCAGCTATACCCCAGAACTTGTAGAAGGGTTTATCAAAAGATATGATGAACTGCCAATCAGAGAGCTATGGTTAGTTGATATTCCAGCCGGTCAGGAAAAATTGAACATTGTCGGAAATCTCGCAAAGAGAATGGTTGAAAAAGCGGGACTTCCCATTGAAGTTCATTTAACCTTAAACCGACGTGAAGCACTTAAAGATGCTGATTTTGTTACCACTCAATTCCGTGTTGGATTACTTGATGCACGTGCAAAAGATGAGAGAATTCCATTAAAATATAATGTCATCGGTCAAGAAACAAATGGGCCAGGTGGGTTATTTAAAGGTTTAAGAACCATTCCAGTTATTTTAGATATTTGCAAAGATATTGAAGAATTATGTCCTAATGCTTGGCTTGTCAATTTCACGAACCCTGCCGGTATGGTGACAGAAGCAGTCCTTCGATACAGTAATATTAAAAAAGTGGTAGGACTTTGCAATGTCCCAGTTGGCATCAAAATGCAAACTGCTACTTTACTTGATGTTGCTCCTGAAAGAGTTCACATTGATTTTGCCGGCCTTAATCATATGGTATTTGGTTTAAATGTGTACGTTGATGGTTCCAGCGTTCTTGATGAGGTTATTGAAAAAATGACTAATCCGGGTAATGCCATGACAATGAAGAATATTAAGGCGATTGATTGGGAGCCTGATTTCTTAAGAGGATTACATGCCATTCCTTGCCCCTACCATCGTTATTACTATAAAACCAGTGAGATGTTGGAAGATGAACTACGTGCTGTAAATGAAGAAGGAACTCGTGCAGAAGTGGTGAAACAGGTTGAAAAAGAACTTTTCGAACTATACAAAGATCCGAATTTAGCCATTAAACCTCCACAATTGGAGAAGCGTGGCGGTGCTTATTATAGTGATGCGGCTTGTAACTTAATCAATTCCATTTACAATGACAAACGTGACATTCAGCCGGTTAACACACGAAACAATGGAGCTATTGCAAGCATTCCTGATGATTCCGCAGTTGAAGTGAATTGTGTCATTACAAAAGACGGTCCTAAACCTGTATCAGTAGGAGACCTTCCAGTTGCCGTAAGAGGCCTTGTACAACAAATTAAATCATTTGAACGTGTGGCTGCAGAAGCTGCTGTAACAGGTGACTACAACACGGCTCTTCTGGCAATGACCATCAACCCTCTTGTTCCTTCTGACAAAATCGGCAAACAAATTTTAGATGAAATGTTAGAAGCACATAAAGAATATTTACCGCAATTTTTCACAGCAGTAGAAGCATAACATTTGTGCCGGGACCCAATAGTGGGGCCCGGCTTTATTATTGGGATATATGCAAGACTTTATATAATGTGAAGTGATCTAAAGAATCTATTTCTGGTTTATCCTCATAAAAATAGAAGGTGCTATAGCTCCATTTGTCCGGATTATAGATAAGGACATTTCCTAAACTTTTTTCTACTTGGTGTTGAAATACAGGGAAATCCATATTAGCTAATGAATTACTTTCAGGAATATTTCCCTTAACTTCCACTACATAATTGCTCCTATTAAACTCTTTATCGAGGTTTATAGAATAAGGAACCCCCATGTTAATTTGCTGCCAGCCAAAGGAACCTAAAATATTGTCATAAAAACCACCGAAAATAAACTTATTCATTCCTTCAGAGTCATTCCATATATATAAAGGCGCATAGGAATTATAAAAATTCCCGCTTTCCTCTGTTTCAGTAATTAAATAAGCTTTAAAAAGCAGTCCTGGGAAACCATCAGTCTTATGTCCATTATCGGTTACTCTTTTTTTAATAATCCCCATATCGTAATCCTTTGGAAACTTGATCTTATATTGCATACCTATCAAGACAATCACTCTCTTTCTTTAACAATTTGGCTATGTTAAACTTGTATGTTGTTTTCCGTTCTAGCTATCAGGGATAAAAATCAACAGGGCTGTTTAACACAGCTTTAATAAAAATAATAGAGAACACTTTTAGATATGTAAAATATTTGTAATCATTATTTTAGATATCCTCCATTAAACTTCTTCAAATTGCCAAACAAAAGGCTGACTCTTGAGTCAGCCTTTCATGTTTAGCTTTTCTTCCCTTCATATTTCAATTTATACTCTGCTTCACTCATGTTTGGATATTTTCTCGGTGTGCTTTTACTTAAGGCCTTCTTTAATTCTACAGCGGCGTCATCGCCTGTATTATACTTTTGATCCATGCTTTTATTCCCTCCTATTAGCATCCTGAATAGGTACATGCTTGGGTGCTTTTGGATAGCCATTCTTGCCTGTATCATTTGGCCCCGTCAAATTATTTCGCTGATCTAAAACCTTTCCAGTGAATTCAATGGGATTATCTTTTTTCATATTTTCACCTCCATTTATAGGATGGGAAAAATATGCTGTAGAATGCAGAGAATTTTATTTCAATCCCAATTTGTTTGCCATCAATGTGTTAGTTTTCCAAAAAGCAATGCATCATAATAATGGCCTTCTATAAAATAGTGGTCCCTTAAGCGTCCCTCTAACTCATACTTATTTTTTTCAAGAATCCGGGCTGAACCCCTATTAACATCCACTACACTAGCATGAAGCTTGTGGAGATTGAGATTTTTAAAAGCAAAATCACTCATCAATGCAACACTCTCTGTGCCATATCCCATTCCCCAATAATCTTTGTGAAAAACATAACCAATTTCAGCTTGATTCGCTTCATTGTCAAAATTGAAAATCATCACTGTTCCAATTATGGCTTTTGTTGGTTTTATAACAACGGAGGCATATAAATGAGTCCCTGCTTCTTCTCGTTTTAACATGGTTTCAATATGCTCATGTGTTTCATCTAAAGTATTCTTTAATTCCCATCCAATAAAACGTGAAACTTCTGGATCTGAAGCAAACTCATGAATTTCCGTGACATCCTCTAAACTAAGTGGTTTGAAATAGACTTTTTCACCTTCCAATGAATGGAATAACTGAATGTTCAACTTCCTCTCCCCTTTTCGTTAATTTATATAGTTCGACTAAGATACAGTATACCGAAAAAGCCCTTTCCAATGTTATTAGAAAGGGCTTGAACGTTTATTATAAATTAAGACCAAATAATGAATGAAACGGTAAACCTAAAAAATTTTCAACAAACAAGTACCCTACAAACACGTTCTGACCAAGCAAGACTAATCCTAATACAACTGCCGGAATATACCTCGTTTGAACAATGGCTGCCTTCCTTCCTGGGTTGCTCTTTGCCATAAAGCTTTGCCTACACACTTTAAACGTAGTAATAATGGACTGAATAAACAAAACGGAGGCCAATAAAATACTAATTTGAACGAGAATCATATCGTAACTAATACTGAAAGGTAACGCTAGTTCATATCTGAAATTGACTGGTAAGAATATTTGGAATCGAAAATATAACGGCACTACTAAAAGAACGATCACGGTAAGTGCCCATATTACTCCTACCAGGTTACGAATCCATAATAATAAGGCAAGAATGGTAAACCCTAAAACCAGTGCAATCACCCATTCATAGCTGCCTCTTTCCACTAAATAAAATAAGCCAATTGCTCCTACCATTGTTCCTGTATAGCCAGCATATATCGTAATGGCCTTCTTTAACGATGAAATGGCCGCCCCTGTTGTCTGTCCCGTCCCATCTCTATGCAGTTGTATTTTATTCTTCCGACCGCCCTCCAGACAAACACTGATGCCAAGACTGATTAAATTGTGAAAATGTGATAAAAATACCCTTACAACAGGCAGAAGGCTCCCTACAAGAGTGATTCCCAGATATAGCAAAATAAGCTTATTTGTACTCATTTTTCATCCTCCCATCTTTTCTCCTCTCAATACTTGTTGTAATGAATTTTAATAGAGAATGGTGAAATCTTGGTGAAAATACAAAAAGCAACTCCCTCTTGTGAGAGAGTTGCCATAGTTTTGATTCGTATGTACTGTTCTATCTTCGTTCATTCTTGTTACTTCGTAAAACGGGCTTTTTCCAATGTCATAATATCTATTTTTTTCATCTTTAAGAGTACCTCAGAAACTCTTCTGTTTTCATCTTTTGAACCCTTAAACATAACCTCATCCATATTATCCGGTACGATCTGCCATGAAACCCCGAATTGGTCCTTCACCCAGCCGCATTGTTCAGCTTCAGGTACTGCAGAAAGCCTATTCCAAAAGTAATCAATTTCTTTCTGATCTTTACAGGTTACAACAAAAGAAAATGCTTCATTAAAATTGAAATCCGCTTCAAAGGAATGATCCATTGCTGAAAAATGGATTCCGCAAAGATGGAAGGAAGCATAATTGACCTTTGCCTTGGGTAACAAAGCTTCTCCTTCACCATACCTATTAATTATTTCTATTCCTGAATTTTCAAATATCTGGGTGTAATACTTTATTGCTTCTTCTGCTTTCCCACATGATTCATTAGCAAAAAGGAAGCTAGGCGTAATCTTTTGGACAGATTGAGCTTTGTCCATTAGCATTAACTGCCAGGACAAGCCATACCGATCCTGAACCCAGGCATACCATTTGCTAAAAGGGTATTCCCCAAGTGGCATTAATTCCGTTCCGCCCTCACTTAAAGCTTGCCATTTTGCATTTACCTCTTCTATAGAGGAACAAGCTACTATTAAGGAAATCGATGGATTAAATTTGAAGTAAGGCCCTGCACTAATAGCATTAAACCGTTGTCCATCCAATTCAAAACTTACTATTTGTGAATCACCAGAAGGAGTGTTTTCAATTACGGTCACATTTAAAAGTCGGGAATTCTCAAATACACTAATATAAAATAACGCAGCTTCTTTTGCTTCTTTGTCATACCATAAATGAGGAATTATTTTTTGCATAAGGACCTCCTAAATATTTTATTAGAATAAGCTATAGAGTCTTCAATGCCATTTCTCTATGTTCTTGAGTCCATCCTAGAAGACCGCCAGTATGGATGAAAAGGATATTTTTTGCACCTTGGAACTTACCCTTTTGTATATCTGAAACCATACCATAAAATCCTTTCCCCGTGTAAACGGGATCTAGCAAAAATCCGTTTTCTCGGCTCATTTTCATAATAAATTCTAGCTCTTCTGTTGTGCTCTTCGCATATCCAACACCGATATATTGGTCATTGATAAAAATATCCTTACACTCCTTCGGTACTTTCAAACCATCATTCTGGTACATTTCTTTCAAAATATCCGTTATGACTTCCACAAAGGTTTCTGTATTATGGTCTACAGCGTAACCAAGGATTCTGCGTTTTGTCGCCTGTTGTTGATTTGCATACCAAAGCCCCGCATACGTTCCTCCTGATCCAACAGCAATGACCACCCTATCAAAATAGATTCCGAGTTCATTTTCCTGTTGGATAATTTCTTCCATTGCCGCTGCATACCCCAAGGATCCTTTCGCATTCGATGCTCCAACAGGAATAACGTATGGTTTATGCCCCTCTGTTTTGAGATTTTTTACTACTTCTTCCATCTTAGCTTCCCTGGATTCTTCCGATGTAATCAGATGCACCCGGGCACCGAGAGCATGATCTATAAACAAATTACCTTCAATTTGATTCGGAATTTCTCCCCTAATCACCAAATCACAACCTAATCCCAACTTCGCAGCAACAGCTGCAGTTGCCCTGCAATGATTGGATTGTATTCCACCAGCCGTAATAAGAGTATCACACCCTTGACGAAGTGCCTCTGCTACTGAAAACTCAAGCTTCCTTACCTTATTCCCGCTTACCTCAGTACCTGTAAAATCATCTCGTTTTAAATATAGGTTGACTCCCAATTCTTGGCTGAGCCGCTCTAATTTTTGAATTGGAGTTGGCAGATTCGCAATATGCAGTCGTTCCATAGTGAATGTCTCCTTTGGTTATTTTATTATCCTTTACTATAGATTATTTTTTAGATGGTAACAATTACTCCTCCACTTTATACTATATTTCAAATTCATCTTTAGTAGATTCTTACTTTGGACATGACAGAGCGAAAAATAGATTGATGGTGTCCGAAG
>NZ_JBALNY010000053.1:0-46519 GCF_036962145.1 Bacillus sp. JJ1764
TTCTTTAACATAGCCATATTTTTAAATCGACAGAAATTCAGTTATGATTATTATACTTGAAATATAAAAATAATTACAACAAAAAATGAAAAAAGTGACAAATCTCATATTAAAGCAAAAAAGTCAACCGAGAGTCGGTTGACTTTTTTGTGCTACTCGTATTGTTCCAACAATGAAGTTAAAATTTTTCGTTCTTGCTCAGATAGACCTACAAGTGGTAACCTAACAGATCCAACATCAAGACCTTTTAGTTGCAATGCAGTTTTAACCGGTGCTGGGCTCGGTGCAGCAAACAATCCTTGCATTAGCGGAAGCAAATGCTGGTGTAACTTAGCTGCTTTCTTAATATCCCCTTCAAAAAATGAATAAACCATTTCCTGCATTTCTTTCCCAATGACATGAGAAGAGACTGATATAACCCCAGTACCCCCAATGGCCAGCACTGGAATTGTCATGCTATCATCACCACTATACAGCTTAAAGTCATCATCTGTATTAGCAATAATCTTTGCCATTGCATTCAGGTCACCGCTAGCCTCTTTTACGGCAAAAATATTCGGTATTTTAGCTAAACGAATAATCGTATCGGGATGAATATTAACTGCTGATCTCCCAGGAATATTATAAACCATTACCGGAAGCGTTGTTGACTCAGCAATTGCTTTGAAATGTTGATAAAGGCCTTCTTGATTAGGTTTATTGTAATAGGGACCAACAACCATTATACCGTCAACATCCAACTGTTCAGCTTTTTTCGTCAGTTCGATTGATGCATAGGTGTTGTTGCCCCCAGTACCAGCAATGACTGGAATTCTTTTATTTACCACTTTGACCACATGATCAAATAACGCCAGTTTTTCTTCCTTTGATAATGTTGGAGATTCACCTGTTGTTCCGGCGATCACTAAAGACTCTGTTCCACTTTCAATTAAATAATTCACTAATTTCGTTGTTTTGGCAAAATCAATATGTCCTTTATTATCGAAAGGGGTAACCATAGCCGTGGATATTCGACCTAAATAAACCATGTTCCTGCTCCTTTCAAATCCTTCTCGCAAGAATACATATTCCTAATATTTTAGATAAGCCACTCTAAAATTCTAAACCATTAAACTCAAGAGATTCTTCCTCTAGTTGAAATGCATCATGCAAAGCATTCACAGATTTCACCAAATCATCTTGTTTCACAAGTACCCAAATTGTAGTGTGGCTGTCTGCAGATTGTAAAATACGAATTCCCTGATTTGAAAGTGCTGTAACAATTTTAGAGGTGACTCCCGGAACTCCGGCAATTCCCGCACCAACAACAGATACTTTTGCACAATGACGCTCAATCTCTGGGTCGTGGCCTAATTCCTTCAAGACATTTATCGCTTTGTCAGTCATTTCATCTGTTACGGTATAGACAACACCATTAGGAGAAATATTGATAAAATCGACACTGATTTTTTCATTGGCCATTGCCTTGAAAACTTCAGCTTGCAAATAATATTGGTCTTTTTTGGCATAAACCTTAATTTGGGTGACATTCGAAACATGAGCGATCCCGGTAACAAGTCGCTCTCTAATGTCACTGCCACGATTATTTTTATTAATGGAGGTAACCAATGTTCCTAGGTTATCAGAATAAGTTGAACGAATTCGAATCGGCACTTTTGCTTGCATGGCAATTTCAACAGCTCTAGGATGAATTACTTTTGCCCCTTGATAAGCCATATTACATACCTCTGTATAAGTAACAACTGAAAGTGGACGGGCATTCTCAGCGATTCGTGGATCAGCTGTCATAATACCTTCTACATCTGTAAAAATATCAATCCACTCTGCATTGAGGGCAGATCCTAGTGCGGCCGCAGATGTATCACTGCCGCCACGTCCAATCGTGGTAATATCGCCATTTTTGGCAGCACCTTGGAATCCGGCAACTACCACCACATCATTCTCTTCCAACTCTCTTAACAGTCGGTCACATTTCATTTCGATTATTTTTGCATTTGTAAAATCACTATTCGTTCTAAAACCGGCTTGTGCCCCTGTTAAAGCAACCGCATTAATGCCGCTTTCGACTAGCATATTAGTAAACACAATACTTGAAATGGTTTCACCACATGACATTAATAAATCATTTTCACGCTTAGAAAGCTTACTAACACTTCCACCGATTAAAGATAGTAACGTATCCGTTGCATATGGGTCTCCTTTTCTTCCCATTGCTGAAACAACAACAACCACTTTATATCCTTCGGCTATAGCTTTCTCAATATGTCCTTGAGCATGTTTTCTGCTCTCTTCATCCTTAACAGATGTTCCGCCGAATTTCTGCACAATAATTTTCATAATGACACAAAAACCTACCTTTTAGATGGAACTTTTCTTATTTTACTAGCCCTAATTTTATTAAGCTTTCTGCTATTTGCACTGAGTTCCATGCAGCACCCTTTAGAAGATTATCCGAAACAACCCACATATGGAAACCGCGGGATTCATCAATATCTTTACGAATTCTTCCTACAAATACATCATTTTTCCCTACACAGTTTGCTGGCATTGGGTAAATTTGATTCTCAGGATCATCCTGGAGGACAACACCCGGTGCATCTTGTAATAACGCCTTAATATCATTGGCAGTTACGCCTTCTGCTTCAATTTCAAAATAAACAGATTCTGAATGCCCAACAGCAACCGGTAAGCGAACACATGTCGCTGAAACAGGAAGATCTGATAAATTCATGATTTTCTTTGTTTCGTTAATCATTTTCATTTCTTCAAATGTATAGCCATTATCTTGAAATTTGTCAATTTGCGGAATGGCATTAAAAGCTATTTGATAATGATTATTATCAGATTTTACTGGTAAAATCTTTGGTTCATAGGATTCATTATTCAAAATCGCCTTTGTTTGATCTATTAATTCAGAAATGGCTGCAGCACCTGCCCCGGAAACTGCTTGATAAGTGGAAACGATGACTTTCTTTAATCCAAACTTTTCTCTAATTGGTTGTAACGCCACAACCATTTGGATAGTGGAACAGTTAGGATTAGCAATGATTCCATTATGGTTATGCAGGTCTGCCTCATTTACTTCAGGCACAACTAAAGGTGTATTTTGGTCCATTCGGAAGGCACTAGTGTTGTCCACTACAATTGCCCCTCGCTTTACAGCCTCTGGTGCTAATTCTTTTGAAACACTTCCGCCAGCACTGAAAAGGGCAATGTCAATTCCTTCAAAGCTTTCAGGCTTGGCTTCTTGTACAGTGTATTCTTGACCACTAACATTTATTTTCTTTCCAGCGGAACGCGCTGAAGAAAGCAATAATAAGTTTTTAATTGGAAAATTTTGTTTTACTAATGTTTCTATCATCTGCTGTCCAACTGCACCCGTTGCCCCAACAACGGCTACATTAAATCCATTTTGCTGACTCATTTTTGTTCCCCTTTCATCAATCACTGGCTGGTTATTTTACTCATTTTGCTGCCAGTATTCTACTTATATGTTTATTGTAAATCTTATCAGGGGGCTAAAGATATAGCCCACTGATGAATGATTAATTTATTTTATCATATTCTCGAAAAGAAATAACCTTTTTTGAGGAAAGGGTCGAAAATTAATCCGTATCTTTGTATCTCTCTACTAATACTGGCTGAATTTGTGTGCCTTCAAGAGCTGCAACTACTGTATCAACTAACAATGGCATTCTAGCAACCATCGAGTTCGGTTTTTTAATCGGATCATCCTGCCCATAGGGAATAAAATAAATATTTTTGGTGGCCATTAATCTCATTAAGTTTACTCCATTTAACCCTAGGGCATCATTAGTAGATATCCCTAAGACTACCGGTTTTAAATTTCTTAATGTTGCCTTAGCAGCCATTAATACTGGACTGTCATTAATCGCATTGGCAAATTTACTCATTGATACACCTGTTAATGGGGCAATGACCATGCAATCAAGCGGCAGTTTGGGTCCCAAAGGCTCTGCCTTCACAATTGAATCAATCACTTTATTACCTGTTAAATCTTCAATTCTTTCAACCCAATCATCGCCTTTACCAAATCGTGTATCGGTATTTTTCACAGTAAAGGACACCACGGGAATTACCTCAACTCCAGCTTGAACGAGCTTCTCTATTTCAGGAAACACGGCATCATAAGTACAATGTGAGCCAGTGAGCCCAAAACCAATTCTTTTACCTTGTAAATTCATTATCCTTTCCCCTTTCGATTATTGAGGTCATCCTGCAACAGCTGTGAGAGTACATCTGCAAGAATTTGGCCGGCTGTTTTGGGTGCCACAATCCCAGGTAAACTGGGTGCCAGTAGAGCTTTTATTCCCCGTTTCTCGGCGTAACGGAAATCAGTGCCCCCCGGTTTCGAAGCAATATCGATTACAAGCGTATGGGTCGGTAGTTTGGATATCACGGCTGCACTTACAATTTGCAATGGTATAGTATTAATTAATATATCAGTGTCGGATACCTCATTTTCGATTTGATTTAAATGAAAAGGAGTAACTCCCATTTCCGTTATCCTAGCGAGATGTTCGCTTTTCCTTGCTCCGACTTTGACTTTAGCACCAAGAGCATGGAAAGCTCTTGCAATGCTCATGCCACATCTCCCGAGACCAAGAACGGTCACATTTGAACCATGGATTGTAAAGTCAGTGTGCTGGATGGCCATCATAATAGTCCCTTCCACTGTAGGAATGGAATTGTAAATAGCTACATCATCCCTTGAAAATAACTGAACCAGCGGTCTGTTAGACTCCTTGACAATCTCATTTAGATAGGGATTTGTAATCCCGGAATAAATCCGGCAATGCTCTGGTGTCTTGGAAAGTATATCTGTCGTTAATACTACTTTTTCATTTGAAAAAATTGTTTCTACTTGGCCTTCTAAATTTGTTCCCGCTACCGGTAAAATAATGGCATCTATATTCGTGAAGTCAACTTCATCTAATTTTTCCTTAACAGCACCCGTGAAGGCGTGGTCAAGTTGTTCGAAACCAATGAGCGAAAGTCTCGCATCTAATTCAGTTAACTTCCGGATAATTTCCAGCTGTCTGGCATCTCCACCAATAACGGCTATTTGTAACCCTGTCAGCATGAAAACATTCACCTTCTTTATTTAAAAATCCTAAGAAGAATCCTTTGCTTATTATCACTTCAACATCTTATGTATGATGGATTCAATCTGTGAGTTTTCCATACGCATATATATAAAAAAAGCCCAAGCAACTATTAAATTGCTTGAGCTTTTTACCATTATTCTTCTTCCGGTACATCGATAATGATCATATCGGATCCAATTTTTTTAATGTGGGTCCAAGGTACTCGCAATTCTTCCCCTTGCTTTCTAAAACCAAACCATTTTAATGATGGGATTAGCAATGCCTGAATTTGTCCGGTATTTTCATTAATTTCTAAATCCGTCTGTCCGAGAACACCCAGTCGTTCTGCTTTTTTAACGTCAACTATTTCTTTTCCGCTTAATTCACTAAGTCGCATTCCCTTTGACACTCCTCTACCTTTTTTATTAGTGTATAATGAGACGGACAAAAATAGACTAAAGAAAAAGAGGCAGCCAGATATATGACTACCTCATTTCTTTTTATAAATTTGCTGGAAATTCACCGTCTGGACTGATCAAGGATACAGAAAATTCGTCTGTAAAGATCGATCTTGCCATGTCGTCTACACTCTTCTTTGTTACCAAGTCAATTTCAGTAATAATTTCATCTAGGGTACGGTGACGCTTCAACAATAGTTCGTTTTTGCCATTTCGGCTCATCCGGCTATTGGTGCTTTCTAAACTGAGCATTAGGCCACCTTTTAATTGTTCTTTGCTATTAGTTAATTCTTTTTCCGTAATTCCATTTTGTTTTAATTTTTCAAGCGTATCCTGGATGGTTTCATAAAGCACATTAAGCTGCTTTGCTCCAGTCCCCCCGTAAACAGTAACAATCCCGCTATCCTGGTATGCGGAATGATAGGAAAAGACAGAATAAGCTAAACCCCGCTGCTCACGTACCTCTTGGAATAATCTTGAGCTCATGCTTCCGCCTAAAATATTATTTAAAGTAATTAAACTGTATATATCATCGTGGCCAACTTTTAATCCATTAAACCCGATGCATAAATGGGCCTGCTCCGTTTCTTTTTTACGAGAAATTCGATTCGAATGAAATTCTGGAATGTTCTCAGTAGGCTCGTTATTTCCGCCTTGATAAGACCCAAAATATTGTTCCACTTCTGAAATAAAGGACTCTGATATATTGCCCGCAATGGAAATGACGACATTTTCTGGGGTGTAACGCTCGTGGATGTATTCTTTTAGCGAATCACCTGTAAATGTATTTAAGGTATCTTCTGTTCCAAGGATTGGATATCCAAGTGGATGTTCACCATAGACTGCCCTACTTAGTAAATCATGGACAATATCATCAGGTGTATCTTCATACATTTTTATTTCTTCTAAGACAACATTTTTTTCCTTCTTTAATTCCTCTTCAACAAAAGTTGAATTAAAAAACATATCAGCTAGAACATCCAAAGCAAATTTAGAATGTGTATCAAGAACCTTCGCATAATAGCAAGTATATTCCTTTGAGGTAAACGCATTTACTTGACCACCAATACTGTCAAAGGATTCCGCAATTTCTTTTGCTGTTTTAGTCGTGGTTCCTTTAAAAAACATATGTTCAAGAAAATGAGATATTCCATTTGTTTGTGGATCTTCGTTTCTTGATCCTGTTCCAATCCAGATCCCAATTGCTACAGACCTGACGGTAGGAATTTGTTCTAAAACGATTCTTACTCCATTTTGGCAAGTGTATTTATTTATCATCGACTTCCTCCTGTCTTTAAACAGCAGATGCTAGTATTCCATTGTCCATTATACCTATTATGGCTAATTTCTCCAACTTTTAGGTATTTTTTACTCCGATTATTTCATTATACGTTCTTCTTCCATTAATTCAGAGACGGTACCGATTTTTAGATTCTTTTTTTCAATTAAAGTGATTAGACGGTCAAGCGATTTTGCGGTTGATTCTGTTGGATGCATCAGGACCATTGAACCATTATCGATTTTTGAAATAACTCGATTGATTAACACATCGGGTGCCGGCTTTTTCCAATCAACAGTATCTACCGTCCACATGACGGTTTTCATGTTAAATTCATTAGCTACACGGACTGTTTCATCTCGATAGCTTCCGCTTGGGGGTGCAAACCAAGAACACTTGACCCCAGTTGCAGCCTCGATGATTTCATTGGTTCGTTTAATCTGTTCTCTTGCCTGTTCTGCTGTTAATTTAGCCATATCTGGATGCGAATAGGAATGGTTCCCCACTTCATGTCCGGCGCTTACAATCATTTTTGCCAATTCAGGATTCTTTTTTACCCAATTTCCTTCTAGAAAAAAACTAACCGATACATGATGTTTTTTCAATGTCGACAGCATGTCAGATAAGAATTCATTTCCCCAAGCAACATTAATGATGAACGTAACCATCGGTTTGTCTGGATGTCCTTTATATATTGGTGAAGGTGGTAAATCATCCAATTGCACTTTAGGTTTTACCTGTTTTAGTACTAATTTCTTTTCATCGAAGGTACCCTTATGTTTCATATTTTTATAAGAAGCAGCAAGATCCACTTTAAGACCATTATAGCCAGGGATCGCCTTCCATACTGGATCAATTTTTGCATCCGAAGGCGGTATTTCATATGTAGAAGCATTTTTTACAATACTTTGATAAAGTGGGTCTGAATTTTTAATGGTAGGAATTGCTTGATTCTTTATCGAACCGACATATTTATTAACCACCGGGTTATTTACTACTAGCCAAGCAAATAAAATCATAAAAATAATGGACGCCTTTTTCATTCTACCTTTCCCCCTCTTCTATAAAGAGTATGTAAAATGCGGACAAGGTAGAACGTGTATGTATGGCCTAAACCATGCAAAAAGTCAGGGAAAACCCTGACTACAATGGTGTTGGTTTATATTATTGATTTTGCTCTGCTTTTTCACGCTCTTCTTTTAAGACTGCTTTGCGTGATAAATTAACGCGGCCTTGCTTATCAATTTCGGTAACTTTTACTAATAATTCATCACCGATTTTAACAACATCTTCCACTTTTCCTACACGTTCTTCAGCAAGCTCGGAAATGTGAACCAATCCATCTTTGCCAGCAAAGATTTCTACAAAAGCTCCAAATTTCTCAATCCGTTTAACCTTACCAAGATACATTTGTCCTACTTCTACTTCACGAACAATATCTTCGATAATTCTCTTCGCTTTTTGGTTCATTTCCTGATCTGCCGAGGCAATAAAAATGGTACCGTCTTGTTCAATATCAATCTTAACGCCGGTTTCTTCGATGATTTTATTAATTTGTTTTCCGCTCGGTCCAATTACGTCGCGGATCTTATCCGGATTAATGTTCATGGTTAGAATCTTCGGTGCAAATGGAGACAGCTCTTCCCTTGGCTGCGCCAATGTAGCTAACATCGAATTCAAAATTTGCATTCTGCCTACTTTTGCCTGTTGTAGGGCTTCTTCTAAAATGTCACGGGAAAGACCTTCAATTTTGATATCCATTTGCAAGGCTGTTACCCCTTTGGATGTTCCGGCAACCTTAAAGTCCATATCCCCAAGGTGGTCTTCCATGCCTTGAATATCTGTTAAGACAGTATAGTGTTCACCAGATTTTACCAATCCCATGGCAATACCGGCAACTGGAGCTTTAATTGGTACACCCGCATCCATCATCGCCAAAGTGCTGGCACAAATGCTGGCTTGTGAAGTAGAACCATTTGATTCCAAAACCTCAGATACCAGACGGATGGTATAAGGGAAATCAACCTCAGAAGGAACTACCGGTTCTAAGGCACGCTCACCTAGTGCTCCATGTCCAATTTCACGACGGCCTGGTCCTCTGATTGGGCCCGTTTCACCCACACTAAAGGATGGGAAGTTATAATGGTGCATGAAACGTTTTTCTTCTTCAATGCCTAATCCATCAAGAATTTGAACATCACCCATTGCACCAAGTGTACAAATGCTTAAAGCCTGAGTTTGTCCACGGGTAAATAATCCTGATCCATGGGTCCGTGGTAAAATTCCTACTTGAGACGATAAAGGACGGATTTCATCAATTTTACGTCCATCCGGGCGAATCTTTTCAACCGTGATTAAGCGGCGAACTTCACCTTTAACCATTTTATCTAAAATTTGTTTAACTTGTTTTAAATCTTCATCTGTAGCTTCTTGCTCAGTATATTTTGCCAATACCTGCTCTTTCACTTGAGAAATGGCATCCTCACGGGCATGCTTTTCTTGAACTTGAATGGCTTTCACCATATCTGCTTCACACATTTCTCTAACTTCAGCTTCAAGCTCTTTGTCAATTTCATATAAAGCAATCTGTCTTTTTTCTTTGCCAATTTCAGAAGCAATTTTCTCTTGGAACTCAATCAAACGTTTAATCTCTTCATGACCAAACATAATGGCTTCAAGCATTACTTCTTCCGGAACCTCATTAGCTCCAGCTTCAACCATGTTGATCGCGTCTTTCGTACCGGCAACCGTTAAATGAATATCACTCATTTCAGCCTGTTCAACCGTTGGGTTAATAACAAACTCTCCATTAATACGGCCAACAACTACCCCAGCGATTGGACCCTCAAATGGGATATCTGAAACACACAAAGCTAAAGATGAGCCAAACATCGCAGCCATTTCGGTAGAACAATCCTGATCCACACTCATGACAATACTAATAACTTGTACGTCATTACGGAATCCATCTGCAAATAACGGACGGATGGGACGGTCAATTAAACGGCTAGCCAAAATAGCTTTTTCACTTGGTCGGCCTTCACGTTTAATAAAACCGCCCGGTATTTTACCTACAGCATATAAACGTTCTTCATAGTTGACTGTCAATGGAAAAAAGTCTAAGTTTTTAGGTTCCTTTGATGCTGTTGCAGTACTTAGGACTGCCGTATCTCCATAGCGTACCAATGCCGCTCCGCTAGCCTGTTTGGCTAATTGGCCGATTTCAACCGTTAATTTGCGGCCAGCCCAATCCATGGAGTATTCATGTTTCAATTGTTCCATACTTTTACCCCTCTCTATCTAAATCCCTTAGGAGGATCTTTCCAAACAATTTAAAATTTCACTTTAGCTATAAAAAAGTGTAGGATGATATCACATAGAAATTTATAGATATCCATAATACTTATAGTATGGACAAAAAATCTTGTATTAAAAAATATGTATAAAATATTCTTTTTTCTTTTTAAAAGCTAATAAAAAAGCGGGAAAATTCCCGCTTCCGTAAACTAACGACGTAGACCAAGCTTATTGATTAACACGCGGTAACGTTGAACATCTTTGTTACGTAGGTAAGTCAAAAGATTACGACGTTTACCAACCATTTTCAAAAGACCGCGACGTGAGTGGTGGTCCTTCTTGTGAACGCGTAAGTGATCGTTCAAGTTGTTGATTTGTTCAGTAAGGACAGCGATTTGAACTTCTGCAGATCCAGTGTCGCTCTCATGAGTTTTATACTCATTGATTAGTTCGTTTTTACGTTCTTGAGTGATTGCCATCCATATTCACCTCCTAATATACAATCCCCTGTTACCGAGCAAGCGTCGGTGACTCGACTTGCCAAGCAAAGGTTATTTTTAATACGTAATTAAGAATACAATGTTTTTTTATAAAAAGCAAGTTAAAAACAGATTATATTGTAGGAAAAACTTATATTTACCATGAACTTTTAGTATTTTGTCGATTACCTGCAAAGTATTCAATGGCTGTTTCTTTATCTGATTCAATTTGTTTTACGAGTTCTTCGATACCGGAGAATTTTTTTTCATTTCTTATATATAAGTGCCATTCAATTATTACTACTTCTCCGTAAATATCCTCGTTTAAATCAAAAAGATGAACTTCAATAGAAAGCTTTACTGCTTCTTTATTAAAGGTTGGTTTGTAGCCCACGTTGCAAACTCCATTGTACCAGCAATTTCTAACCTTCATTCTAACTGCATAAACACCCAGCGGTGGAAGGAGATAAAGATCCTTTAAATCCACATTTGCTGTAGGGAAGCCTATCGTTCTGCCACGTTTATCCCCGTGGACTACAACACCAGTCGTGGTATAAAATCTACCAAGTAATGCGGGGAGCTCATTAGTTTTTCCTTCCATTAACAGATTGCGTATTCTGGTGGAACTTACTTTTTCATGAGCTTCGGTCAGTTTTGGTACAATTGTAAAAGTAAATTGATCTCTTGAATGAAAGGGTAAGGTTTCCATATTCCCCTTCCCCATTCTCCCATAGGTAAAATCAAACCCCGCCACCACATGTCTTACATGAAGACTGATAATAAATTGATCAATAAACTCCTGAGGCAGCAAACCGGCAAATTCCTCTGTAAAATGAACAATAAACAGATAATCAATCCCTAAACCTTCTATTATATTTATTTTTTCTTTAACTTGTTCCTTTCAGAATGAAAAAAGCAAATGATGGTTAATAGGGTGAGAAATCTTAATGAATTCTTACCCTATTTTCTTGGAATTATTTTTCGTTATGAATTCATTTTTTTGCTATAAACCACTCTTGACCAAAAATAAACTGCAGAACCTATCAATAAAATGGTAAATTGCCATCCAGAATTTCCTTTGCTAAATAGTTCATATAAAGACCAAATCAATAGGGATAGGGTATAAAAAATAAATCCATATTTTGCGGATTGATCACTTTGATATTTTTCCATTTCATCTGCTTTGCGTAATCTCATTTTTTCTCCTCCTCAAAGTGGAATAATTTTTCAATTTTTGTATTTAAATTCATAGATAGCTTAAATGCTAATGTTAAAGTGGGGTCGTATTTATTATTTTCAATGGCATTTATGGTTTGTCTTGTAACTCCACACTTATTGGCTAGTTCTTCTTGCGAGAGTCTTAATTCTTTTCGTACATTTCTAATGCTATTTTTCAATCAAATCACCTAAAATCGAATAAATGTAAAAAACTTTTTACATTTAAATTTTAATTATTGTGTATCCAAATGTCAAATTGTTTTTACATTTATCCTTAAGTAAAACTATTGATAATCAAATCGTTTTATCAACTTTCAAAAATTATGATGGTATCCCTAAAAGAAAAACAGGGTAAATTCATATGTGATTACCCTGTTTCTTTAATTCCTATGTTTTAATGTTTGTACAGCAAAAGTACAACGTTTATAAGAGTATATTTAGTGTTTATCTATTCATAGCTTCTTGAATCTCTGGATGGTTCAAGAGAAGGTTATTCCCATAATAATAACTAAACGTCAGAGCAAGAACTAAACCTATATAAATGGAAAACAACTGCCATTTTGTTTTTTTACTGGTTTGATAATAGTTTTCCGTAATTTCAACTTCTTGTTTATAAGCAGAGATTTTTTCCTCCAGAGTTCTACGGATTGTTTCAATCGTTTGCTGGTTGTTATTTTCTTCTTCATCACTTAATATATGGATGCCTGATAAATGTTGAAGCAAAAGTTCTCTTTTCATTTTTTTAATTTCTGAATCTAGTATATTTATTTGTTCAATCATTTCCTTGTTGAACAGTCTTCCTTTTGCTTGATCAATCGCTCCTTGAATTGAATCCAAATCAATTGATTGCTGCTTTAACATAATGAGCATAAGATCCAGCTCTTGAACTTCCTTTTTATCATTTTGCAGGCTTTTTTGTTTTTTATAAATTTTGTACCATTCGGAGGCTCCCAAAAAGGCAATAAAAAAACCTAAGACACTTAGAGTCTTTATCGAATAGGCCAACAATAAGATGATACCTAGTGCCCACAGCTTAGTACTGATCCCGGCAGCAATTCTCCCGCCATCTAATGGGGTTATCGGAATTAAATTAAATAGATTAATTGTCCCGCCCAAAATAATCAATAAAGCCCAGAAAGGTTCGTGTGTAAGATCATATAACAGAAAGGCCGGCAAAAAGGACAATAATCCAAATAAAGGTCCCATATAGGCAACGAATCCCTCATCTTTTGCGTTTTTCGGCATTTCCTTTAGGCCGATGACCGCACCCATAAATGGAATAAATATGGCAGGACTAACTGGTAACTTAATTTTTCTAGCAGCATAGGCATGGCCCATTTCATGTACAAACAACAGATAAATCAGAGCTGCTGCAAATTTCCAACCAAAAAAAAGTGCATAGGTTCCTAGAGAAATAACCAGGCTGATAAGCGTATGAAGTTTTAGAAATTTAAGGATAGCTAACACAAATTTTAATTTACCAAGTAATAACACTGCGATTGTACTTATTACCCCAAGGAAAGTTTTCTTACCCCCGTGTTGATTCGTATTCGTCAAATGAACAACCCCTTTAATAATAAAACTATATCAATGTATGCCTGAATAAATTATACAGGATAAAATTGGAAATGTAGTATACTAAATACTAGTAAGGAAGTTTTTATGTGTTTTGAAAGGAATGAATCCTGTTGAGAGTCATTTTGGAGTTAATCCGGGTAACAATAATCCTTGTCATTCTTGGTGGAGTAATGGGGGGAATCGCTGAGTTAATCTATAAGAGCCTAGGATTACATGTAGATCAAACAAGTGGGGGGTGGCTAGTCGGTATATCTATCCTGATTTTACTTTTGGTTTTTTATCGAAATAAGCTGCAGTTTTCCGGTTTTTACAATGGTGGAGGAAGAAAAAAGCTGCCGAGAAAGGTTAGCGTAACCTTGGTCTCCTTGTCAGTAATAATGCTGGTTATTGCGCCGTTTTTTCATTAATGTGGGTAATCACATGCCCTTTTATCATTTTTGGTAAATGATAGTTTAAGTTAAAATTGTATAAAAATGTTGAGATGAAAAGATGAGAAAGGAAGGATTCTTCATGATTAATAATATAATTATTCCTTTTTTTATATTACTTTGTATTGTGGCAATCGGTTTTTTTCTAGTTAAATTATTTAAGAGAATGAAAAAGTCGTAAACCTCTTTATTTAAAGAGTGGGTGTTTGTCTGCTGTTATGTTGTAAAAAAAAGGGGCCACTTCCGATTTGATTGGATGGCCGCCTCCTTAGCTATTCTACGTTGATGACAAATGGAACAGTCAAAATATGGCCATTTACATTAAATTGCCCCCAGACTTTATAAACACCCTTGGTCGGGAAATAGGTCATGAAGACCACTTTAGGGCCTTTACCTTTTGGATATAAGGGGTGAATGTGCATGAACTGTTTTACCTCCTGATCAATAGCTACTGCATGACCGACCGTTCCTAGATAGGGTTGTAAATTATTTATTGGTTTATTTGATGCGGCATCATGTAAAGTAAAGTTCATATCGATATTTTTTTTTGCCGTAAGTTTCTCATCAAAAGATAGTGTAACCTTGGTTCCGTCGATCACTTTTGTTAGCGTTTTGTCTGGTTCCAGTGTTACTGGCTCTGGCGGAGTTCCCTGTACCGTTACCCAATGATTTTCAATACTGTAATCACTAGCCCCGACCGGTGTCATTTCTGCAATAAGCTTGTAATCCCCGCTTGATGGGAATTTCGTCGTGATTTCGAACCTTCCATCTTCCTTTAAAGCTGGGTGGATATGAGCGAAGTAAGAAAGGTCTTTACTTACGACCACTAAGTGCATTTTCTTCGTACTAACCGTTTCAAAATTTTTTATCAGCTTGTTATTTTTGTCTTTTATAAGGATCGAAATAGGTACTGGTTGATTGGGATTCATACTCTCGGGTGTGATCCATTCTGATAACGTATCCTCTCCGCTAGCCGGTTTCATATCCATCATTTGATGTCCATTTGTGTGCATGGGTACTTTTGCTGAACCACATGCCGATAATAATAAAACTATTAATAGTATGTAAATAATAGTTATTTTTCTCAAAAGAAATCCCCCTTTTTGAAAAATGTTCCAGTTAAGTTTATTTATAACATATCATATTAGGCAGAGGATTCAAGATTAAAGCTTGGATTCATACAGCTTTCCATTGGAATTAAGCTTGTCTTCTGAATGGAAACGAATTTAAACTATGAATCTTTCTGGAGGGGATTTCCGGTCTATTGGCGAATTATAAACTATTGGCTCTGTGTAAATGGTGAAATTTTTTTGGAATACAGCAAGGAGGAAAGCCATATAAAGGGAGGGGATAGAGTAACAAAGCAAAATATTACGATTTTAATGTCCATAGGTTCCTTAAAGGTCTTGAGAGGACTAATCCTGATTTTTTAAATGTTCATTTTGGAACATCAGTTGCAGAAGTTTTGTTAGTAGATCAGGGTGGGGCGGATATTGGTTATTACCAAATTATCGTAAATACCTGTATTCATAGCTTTTTAGTGGCTGGAGGTATCCTTTTTGGTATAGGGCTTTTACTGGTTGCCTTGACTTTTTATAGGATGTTAGCAATCAGAGGAATGAATAAGAGGTGTAGCCATGAAACTTATAATGGGCTTAGTTGTGCTAATCCTAATTATTTCATTGATTTTAACCCTGGTAGTTACGAAAAAGCCGGATGAAAATTACAGTGGATCGTCCAAGCAGAATACTACTAACTTAACTTTGATCTATGTCGTATTTATTTTTTTGGCTTTACTGGCACTAGGGGTTTATATTTGGTTGGTTTAGCCAATAAATAGGGAATATAAAAAAGGGAGTGAAGGATTTGATTAATCAAGTTGGACAGATTATGTTGTATGTGAACAATCAAGATGAAGCAGTGAAGTTTTGGACCGAAGCAGTTGGCTTCAAGGTGATTTCTGAGGTGGATAATGGTCAGATGAGATGGATTGAAATTGCCCCAACAGAGAACGCAGAAACTACGCTCATTCTGCACAATAAGGAATTCGTTGCCAAAATGGCACCTGAATTAAACCTTGGCACTCCATCTTTAATGTTCTTTACACAAAATCTTGATCAGTTCCATAGTGATTTGTCTAGTAAAAATATTAAAGTCGGCGATATTGTAACCATGCCTACAGGCAGAGTATTTAATTTTGCTGATTATGAAGAGAATTACTTTGCGGTGACGGAAAAATAGAATAAATGGTTTTCAGTTATAAGGAGGCACTTAATGTGTCTTTTTTTTATCTTAAAAGGTGACCAAAACATAGATAGACGAAGTTCTAACGTTTATAATAAATGGTAAAGATTCGCCAAAAATAGTAATGAAGGTGGTGAATGTCATGATTTTCCCTGAATTAACCCCAGAAAATGTAAGTGATATTCTTCAAGAGCATCATCAATACTTCCATTCCCAAGAAACAAAAAATATTGATTTTCGTTTGCAGCAGCTAGAGAGATTAAAAAAGGGGATTATTCAGTACGAGTCCAAAATTAACGAAGCGCTAAGGAAAGATCTTGGAAAGCATCCTTTCGAGTCGTACGCTTCCGAGGTCGGATTTGTGTTAAATAGCATTACCCATACCATGAAGAGATTAAAAAAATGGGCAAAACCTAAAAAGGTGAAGACACCGGTTGCTTTATTTCCATCAAAAAGCATGATCAGGTACGAGCCTTATGGGACAGTTCTTATTATTGGACCCTTCAATTACCCCTTTCAGCTGTTGATTGAACCCCTTATTGGTGCGATTGCAGCCGGAAACTGTGTTGTTTTAAAGCCTTCAGAAGTTGTTCCTAATGTTTCAGCTGTCATAACGGAAATGGTTGATACCATTTTTGATAGAGCCTATATACGTTCTATCCAAGGCGGAGTCGAAACGACCACATCATTAATCCATGCATCCTTTGATTATATTTTCTTTACCGGAAGTGTTCCTGTTGGAAGAATCGTCATGGAAGCAGCTGCGAAAAAATTGGTGCCTGTCACCCTTGAATTGGGCGGGAAGAGTCCTGTTATTGTTGATCAAAGTGCTGATATTAAAGTGGCGGCTAATCGAATCGTTTGGGGAAAAACGTTAAACTCAGGGCAAACCTGTGTTGCTCCGGATTATCTATTGGTACACGAAAGTGTTAAAGATGCATTGATTGATGAAATGAAGCGAGCGCTTACTAAGTTTTACGGAACCAATATTGAAAAGAGTCCCGATTTTGGGAGAATTGTTAGTGATAAACATTTTGCCCGATTAAAAAACATTCTTGAAAAAGAAAGGGATCACATCATTTTTGGAGGAGCTACCAATTCCGAAACCCGCTTTTTTGAACCAACTTTGATTGAAGCCACTTGGAATTCACCATCAATGGAGGATGAAATATTTGGGCCGCTGCTGCCCATTTTACCGTACAAGGAATTAGATGATGCCATAATCTCTATTAACCAACTTCCGAAACCATTGGCCTTATATCTTTTTACATCGGATAGACAAGTTGAAGAAAAGGTGTTGACGGAAGTATCTTCTGGCGGGGTAAGCATTAATGAAACAGTCACACACCTGGCAAACCCTGAATTGCCTTTTGGCGGTGTAGGCAACTCTGGGATTGGAGCCTACCACGGGCATTATAGCTTTACGACCTTTTCACATGCCAAAAGCATTCTCAAGAAAAGCACGAAAATTGATTTACCCTTGTTATTCCCGCCATACAATGATAAGAATTTAAAATTAGTACGACGGTTTTTGAAATAAAGAATTGCTCTTCGTTTTTGGCCAAATAACCTGGCCTTTTTTTGTTAAACTCTATAACGGAACAAGAAAAAGGAGAAAACAATGAGTATTTTTTTAGCATTATTAGCAGCCATATTTGCGGCGCTTACAGCAATTCTAGCTAAAATTGGAATAGAGAATGTGAACTCTAACTTAGCCACCGCAATCCGGACCATTGTTGTTTTACTGATGTCTTTCCTGGTCGTGATGGTTACCGGCCATTTTGGAGAGATCGTGCTGATCTCCAGAAAAGAACTTGGGTTTATAGTCATGTCTGGCTTGGCAACGGGGTTCTCCTGGCTATTTTTCTTTAAGGCATTGGCAATAGGGGATGTCTCTAAAGTTGTTCCTATTGATAAATCCAGCGTTGTCCTAACCATTGCTTTCTCCGTTCTTGTTTTAAGAGAGCCGGCCAACCCCCTTGTAATGGCAGGAGGGGCAATCATTGCCGTAGGAACATTTATTTTGATTGGAAAAAATGAAGAAAAGAGACGATTTACCGGTTCACAAATCTATATTGTGTACGCGATTATATCTGCTTTATTTGCGGCTCTAACGTCTATATTAGCAAAGCTGGGGATGATTGAGGTAGATTCCAATGTGGCGACCTTTCTACGGACCATTGTGATTTTGGTGTTTGCCTGGGCGATTGTCTTTTTCCAAGGAACTCATAAGGAAATGAAAGAAATTTCGAAAAAAGGTTATTTGTTTCTAATCCTCTCGGGAGTTGGAACAGGGCTATCCTGGTTATGTTATTTTGCCGCTATTGCGATCGGAAAAGTCTCTATTGTGGCTCCGATTGATAAATTTAGTGTTGTTCTTACCATGCTGTTAAGTTTTATTTTTTTAAAAGAAAAGCCGCAAAAGCATACGATTATTGGCGGAATTGTCATCACTGCTGGAACAATTCTATTAGTCTTAAAATGGTAAGTAAAGGATAGATGGTTATGAAGTTTGTGCTGGCACCTGATTCATTTAAAGAAAGTATGACAGCGAAAAAGGCTGCTCTTGCTATGGAAAAAGGTATAAAAAAGGTCTTTCCTGATGCGGAATGTGTGTTGGTTCCGATGGCTGATGGTGGAGAAGGGACGTTGGAATCTCTAGTAAACCTGTTTAATGGGGAACTTATTCAAACAGAAGTAATCGGTCCACTAGGAAAACAGATATTTGCGGAATATGGTCTTTTGTCAGAGGGGCAAACGGCTGTCATTGAAATGGCCAGAGCAAGTGGTTTGGAATTACTGACATCGGAGGAGCGAAATCCGCTTATCACGACTAGTTATGGTACCGGAGAACTAATCAAACATGCCCTGGATCAAGGAGTCCGTCGATTTTTAATAGGAATCGGCGGCAGTGCGACCAATGATGGAGGAGTCGGAATGCTCCAGGCTTTAGGTGTTTCCTTTAAGGATGAAAATGGTGGTGAATTAGAGTTTGGCGGCGGGGCCCTACACCGCTTACATACGATTGATATAAGCGGCTTGGATGAGAGGTTAAAAAACGCTCAAATCGATGTCGCCTGCGATGTCACTAGTCCCCTGATCGGTGAAACCGGGGCCTCAGTCATTTTTGGACCGCAAAAAGGTGCAACTCCTGAGATGGTGAAGGAGTTGGATCAAAATCTCACCCACTATGCCAACATGATAAAGCAACAATTAAATCATGATATTGCGTGGATGCCAGGAGCAGGGGCCGCTGGCGGACTTGGAGCTGGTCTTATGGCGTTCTTACATGCAAAATTGAAAAAAGGAATTGACCTGGTCATTGAGTATAGCAGGCTAGAGGAGCGAATCATAGGATCAGACTATGTTTTTACTGGAGAAGGTAGCATGGATAGTCAAACCCTGTTCGGCAAGACACCATCAGGGGTAGCCGCCATTGCGAAAAAACATTCTGTCCCTGTCATTGCCTTTGCCGGCAAGGTGGGCGACGGTGCTGAGGCTCTATATGAACATGGGATCACCGGGATTTTTGGAATTTTAAAAGGAGTAACTTCTTTAGATGAAGCTTTAAAGTTTGGGGAAGCTAATTTGGCATTTGCTGTAGAAAATGTTTGCCGGATACTTAAATTGATGAGGTAGTGGTATGAAGAGAGGGCTTACGTACCTGTTTTGGCAGAAAGCGGAAAAAGTGGTTTGGTAGCAGGACTCTCAAGGGGAGGTAGCCGTAAAAAGTGATGAGAGAATTCCGATAGCTACCTTCCCGCAACAAAAAGTAGAGCAAATTACAAAATTGGTTTATACTGGAAATGACGACATACATATCAATGAGGTGAACCAATTAAAATGAACATGGAAGCTATTTTTCAAGAGATGCCGACCTTATCCTCTGAATCTCTCACTCTCAAAAAAATCACTGAACAGGACCTCGATGCAGTATTTTCCATTTACGACAATGAACGGATATTTGATTTTTGCGGCATCATTCCTAAGCACAATAAAGAAACTGTTAGAAAGATGATTGGCCATTTTGAGCGGGATTTCCTAAAAAGAACTAGGGTCAAATGGGGAATCTTTCAGCAACATGAGTTGGTTGGGATCATTGAGGCGCTTGATTTCAATCAAAAAGTCAATATGGTCACGGTAGGCTATCTAGTTAATGAATCCTATTGGGGCAAGGGGATTGCCACGGAAGCCGTAAGAGTATTAATACAATTTTTATTCGAAAAAGCAGATATTAACCGAATTCAGGCTGAAGTCATGCCGCAAAATGAGAATTCAAAAAGAGTCCTTTTAAAAAATGGTTTTAGTAAAGAAGGACTACTAAGGCAAGCAACATTGTGGTCAGGTAAAGGAATTGTTGATATAGAGCTTTACGGACTTCTTAAAGCAGACATTTATTCATGAAAGGAGGCGATTACTGGTGAAATCACATACAAAACGTGAGTTGAAAAGCTGGGGGAAATCGATGATCATTGCGATTGGAATCGCTGCTGTAGTGAGGACATTCTTATTCTCCCCCTATGAAGTGGAAGGGGCATCAATGGAACCAACACTACATAACCAAGAAAGGGTTTTTGTGAATAAATGGGGTGACCTCAAAAGAGGGGAAATCATTATTATAAAGGGGGAAGATGAAAACTACGTAAAAAGACTAATCGGTCTACCTGGAGATACCATTGAAATGGAAAACGATCAATTAGTTATAAATGGGGTATTATTTGACGAACCATATCTATCGGAAAATCGGAAATTAGCAAAGAGAGTGAGCAATCTATTAACAGGTGACTTTGGACCAATTAAAGTTCCAAAGGACCAATATTTCGTGATGGGGGACAACAGACTATACAGCATGGATAGCAGGAACGGTTTAGGCTTTATCCAAAAAGCAGAAATTATTGGGCAATCAGAATTTGTCTTTTTCCCTTTTTCACAAATAAGAAGAACAGATTAAAATGCAAACCTATTTTTTTAGAGAGAAATAGATTATAATTCCATATATGTAATTTCTACAAAAAACTCACCAGGTGATTCGATGAAAACTAAGATAAGTCGAAGAGTATATGACCGAGTAAAATTCAACATTCCCATGAAAGCCTCGATCGAACTTGTCAGTACTTCGTTTGATCAAAAAATGATATCAGAAAACGAGGAAGTCGTTTATGTTATTGATTTGAGTGCGGGTGGAATGAGATGTGCCAGCCAAGTGGAATTCCCGGTGAATTACTTAAATATGTATAAAATCTTGCTAACCTTAAATGGCAGAGAGTTAGTTTTTTACGGAAAGGTTATTAGAAAACGGAGTTTGGACAATCAATTCTTTGAATACGGTGTCCAATTCAATTTTAATCATATTAATCAAAATCAAGGGATAACGTAAAAAACGGTATCCCTTAAATTTTTACTGATGCATCGTCCACATCCCAATATCTTTAAAGCCAAGTCTTTTGTAAATGCGCCCTGCTTCGGGATTATCATAAAAAAGGCACAGGATTTTTCCTTCACTCAAGACTTCCTTAAATAACTTTTGCATGATAGCCGTTGCCAAGCCCTTACGGCGATATTCCTTCCGGGTACAAACTCCGACAATCATCGCTGACATGGAATTTTCCGCAGTTGTAGAAACGCATGCAGACATCATGCCTTTGTCCTCCGTATAATAGGTTCTGCCAGAGTTAGACTCCATCACCTGAACTAACATTTTGCGTGCATCTTTATTTATATGGAATTCTTCTATTAAACTGCGAAGCTCAATGATTTGATCAACGTCCGCAATGGTAGCCTTTTTTACCTCGACATCAGTAGTACTAAGATTTTCGTCGGAACGGCATTCAGCAAAGAAAGTAATCCTTTTTGCACCCAATTTCAAACCTTCGTAGCCTTCAAATTTTTCCACGATATCGGACTTGCCTGAAAGTGAAATAGGTTGGCTGTATTGTTTCATAATGGCAGCAAACCCGTTGATATCGAATTCCCCCTTAGCATAAGGAATAAAGGATTGATGAAATCTGAGCATCACCGCTTTTATATTGTTTTCAGCATCCAACTCTGCCCAAAGCTCCTGAAATTCTGAAGAATAACCGAAGGCTTCAATATCACCGATGATAAAAAGATTAATAGAAGGCTCCTCACTTAAAAAAGCCATTATCTGTTGATGATCCTGCTCAGTAAGTTTTCTAATCATGTCAACTCCCCCTTTGTGTTACTAGAGTATACACATAATTCTAAAATTTCAAGATAAAAATGGTAGGACTTTTCAAGATTTACCGAGAATTGTATGGTAAGAATAAAAAATCACTGGTGATGAATGATGAGAATCGGGAAATTTGGTAAGGAAAATAACTTGAGTATCGATACAATCCGGCATTACATGGATTTGGGGTTAATTGTTCCAGAAAAGAAGGGCGGCCAATACGAATTTGACGAGAACTGTCAAAAGGACCTGGAGCTTATTTTGGAATTTAAGGGGATGGGATTTAGTCTAAATGAAATCAAAACAATATTTCATTATAAAAGCTTTGGAAACCTGACAGATTATGAAACGGAGCTTTACTACCAATCGTTGTTTTTAAATAAAGTAGAAAAAGTGGAACAGGAAATTAAGGATCTACAAAATATTAGCCATAAGCTAAAGGGAAAAATAGATCAGCTTGCCGCTAAATCTTTAAGGGAACGCCATTCAACGGGCATTGATCTAAGTGTTTTAAATCTGCTTTGCTGTCATAAATGCCATGAGCCTCTCACACTTCTGGACGGGACCATTAGTCGAAATCAGATCATGGATGGCAAGCTTTCCTGTGAGTGTGGCGAGGTCTACCTCATAGAATCCGGGATATTAATAGTAGGAAATCCGGTAAGGCCCGAAAGTGAAAGTGCACTAGCAAACAGTGTCCATGAATATATTCAGGAAACGGACCCGACATTTCTGGAAAATCTCAATATTAGCTTGCATGTATCGAAACGGAAGCTTCATCAAATTGATTTGCACAAGAAGGTCTTGCTTGAGCTGGGAACAGGGGTTGGTTTTTTCCTTCGAAATATTCTTCAGGAATTACCGGAGGATTGTCTCTACATTGCTGTGGATCATAATCTGGAGCGGCATCAGTTTTTAAAAAGCCTGCTGGAGAGAAGTGATTTCAAGCGAAAAATCCTTTTTATTTGTGCAGACTTTCTGGAAATTCCTATCCCCAACCAAACCGTCGATATTTTGATTGATTCCTCGGGAACGAGCAATTACAGCTTTAAACATGAAGCGTTTCTGCTTCGGGAGGTAGATCACCTCATCAAGCGGGAGGGGTATCTATTAGGATCGTATTTGACTTTTAAAAATTTCAGTCCAAAAAGTAAAATTGCTTCCGAATACCGGGATCATTTCATGGTGAACAAAATCAGAAAAAAAATTGCTGAATTGGGATATGAAACACTGGATGAAAGGCTTTCTGAACCGATTGACCGTGGCGGACGATTCGAAGACTTTTTTGTCCAGGGAGAAGAAATCTATTCTTATTTATTTTTCGGAAAAAGGTGGGGTTAACCCTATCTTTTTTTGTTTTTTAGCTAAAAAAGTATGAAATCCACCTATTGCGGCTGGGTTTACCCGACATCTTACACTTTTATTAAAGAAAAGGTGAGGTGGATGTTATGAATTTCATAAATCGAACAGAATGGAAAAATCTTTACATTTATTCGTCAGCGAAGACGATTTCCTTATTTGGCACATCGATTTACCAATTTGCATTGGGTTTATATGTTTTAAAATTAACAGGATCTGCTTTAAGCTTTGCAGTCACCTTGATTTTGGGAATTATTCCGATGGTGTTAATCAATCCATTTGCGGGTGTGATTGCCGATAAATGGAACAAAAAACGGCTGGTTGTTTCAATGGATTTGTTAAATGGGCTCCTATTAGTAGCGGTGTTTTGGTTTAGTAGTATAGTTGGTTTAAATCTGATCACCATTTATGTAACAACCTTTTTGTTGACGGTGTTCACAACATTTTTTGGGGTGGGAATGGAGGCAGCAAAGCCGAATATGGTATCTGAACAAAAGCTGATGAGTATTAATTCGATCAGTAAAATCATTGATTCCGTCTCTTCCATCATGGGGCCAATGATTGGAGGAATTGTGTTTGCCCTTTTTGATATAAGAACCTTTATTATCTTTAATGGAATCTCCTTCATTCTTTCAGGATTATCGTTGATGTTGATTAATTTTAAACTTTTTCAAGTGGGTGAGCAGGCTACGGAAAAGGTCCAATTTATCAAAGATATCAAAGAAGGGTTTCAATATTTGAAGGAAAAAAAGAATCTAATCAACCTTTTTATTTTGCTCATTTCGCTTAATTTCTTTATGGGCTTTGCGGTTATGGTACCTTTGCCTTATATTTTGAATACGGTGCTGGGACTGAGTCCAAAAGAATTTGGCATCATCGAGGGCGCTTTGCCCGTGGGGATCATCCTTGGGGCGTTAATGGTAAAAAAATTAACCAACAAGATTTCTTATGGGATTTTTCTAAAGTATTTGAGTATTACATTGGCAGTATGTATGATCCTAATAGGATTTCCGGTATTACTGGAAAGTTATTTATTACATCCGGTCTTTTATGTCATCTATTACTGCATCGTGATGTTACTGATAGGTGCCGTTATTGCCTTGATCGATGTACCGTTGGCTTATTTTATGCAAAAGGAAATTCCTGATGAATTTAGGGGGCGAGTGCTTAGTATCGGCATTAGCATAGCGAAAACGATGTTACCTTTAGCGATGATCACCGCAGGCTTGCTCTTAAACCACTTTTCTGCCTACATTATTCCAATTGTAGGTGGGATTATGTTTCTGCTGTTTACGATGCGGTCAACGCCTAAAGTTCGTGTTGAGATTGTAATAAACTCCAGAGCCTAGAAAAAGTTGTTGAACGGCTTTTTTATTGGCTCTACCGTTTTCATAAATAAAAGGTTCCTTGAAAAAAGGAACCTTTTATTTATTAGAGAATGGCATCGCACCCTGTAATTGTAATATTCAATTGATCCGATAAAGCGATCTCATATGGTTGATCCAATATGTTTCCGTAAGGATCTTTAATCACACGAACAGTTGGACGATCAGGAACGTTAAATTTATATTCCGATACAACAGCCGTTTCTCCAGTACTCAAGGTGACAGTTACACCAACAGGATAGGTAGCCACAGCTTTTTGGAATGCTTTAAGATAAAAGGGATCAAATTGGGAGTGTGTTCCTGCATAAAGGATTTCCATCGCTTCATGTGGGAGCATCGCTTTTCGGTAACTTCGATTTGAAGTTAATGCATCGAATACATCTGCTACGGCTAAATGTCTAGCGAAACGGGAGATTTCTTCCCCTTTCAATCCTTTTGGATATCCTGTTCCGTCTAATTTCTCGTGATGCTGATAGGCACAAATAGCAGATGAAGTAAAAATAGATGGCTCATTGCGGAGAATTTCCCAACCAAAGTCAGTATGTTTTTTAATCAAATCAAATTCTTCTGCTGTCAATCTCCCTTTTTTATTAAGAATTTCTCGAGGAACATGTAATTTTCCAATGTCGTGCAACATGGCTCCCATGCCGATGGCCTTCATTTCTCCTCTCGTCAATTTTAATTCCATTGCCATCGCAAATGTGTAAATGGTAACATTCGTACAATGAGCAAAGGTATAATCATCGTGAATGTACACATCAGACAATAATTTAGACACCTTTTTCGTTCTTTGCACTTCATTAAGCAAACTGTCAAGAACATTCAGCAATCTATCAACGTTGAAATGTTTGATTTTCTTTCCATCACGACTATTTCCTTTAACTAGTTCATCAAATGTTTCTTTAATTCGAATATTCGCTTCTGCCCGAAGTTCAATTGGTATACCATCTTCAATTTCTAAATCATCGGTTAAGCCATCATGAATATATAAAACTGATACATTTCTTTGTTGTAAACGATGGATGATCCTATTTGTCAGGGTAACGCCTGCTGCGATAAGAACATTTCCACGTTCTGTATAAATGGGCTTTCCGACTACCATTCCGGGGTGGCAGTTCCCTATAGATACTAAACGCAATTTAACACCTACTTTTTCTCTACAGAATAAATCGTTGTTTATAGTTGAAAATATTTAAATTCATAGATTAGGATCTTTTTCAATCTAAATATAGCTTCTTCCCTTTCAACAAGGAAGGGTATCTTTATAAACATTGATAGTATATCACGAAAGTATTAATCTTTTTATAGAAAAGTTGATTGCTATATGCAAAAATTTGTTAAAAAAATGTAGATAGCTTCTTCAGTAGGGAGTCTTCGTACAGTTTACACATTAAAAAGCAGAGCTAATTCAAATTTGAATTACTCTGCAGTAGTAACAGCCTATTTGTATATTTGCAAGCTACATAAATTAATCAACCGTTTCCATCCTACTGGCTTCCTTCAGTATTTCGACATAAAATTTAATGGCGTTTAAATAGTTTTCTATACTGATATGTTCATTGGTTCCATGCATTCGATTCAGGTCTTCGGAGGTAATCTGAACCGGCAGGAAGCGATACGTATTTTTGGCAATCTGGTCATAATGTTTGGCATCAGAACCGGCAAACATGAGGTAAGGGGCTACGACCGCATCTGTATAAACATTTCGGGCAGCCTGCTGGATCGATTTAAATGGCCAGCCGTCAATGGAGGAAACTTTTGAGGCTTCACTGCCGGTGACTGTCACCTTAATATCATCATCATCGATCGTGTCGACAATAAATTTTTTAACATCCTGCAAAGAATCCCCAGGCATTAAGCGCAGATTAATAATAGCCGTTGCCTTTTCAGGTAAGGCATTATATTGTTCTCCGGCTTGAAAAATAGTCGGAGCAATTGTAGTACGAATTAATGCTGCTGACGCAGGTTTTTGCAATAAGATTTTTTCAATGATCGGCTTGAAAATCATTTTATTGGCAAACACATATTTCATACCGAAGCTCATTTCAGGAGCCACATATTCAAATAGATCTTTTCCCGGTCCTCGGAGCTCACCTTTGAATTGGGTATCTTCAAGTTTGGCAATGGCACTTGCTATACGGCCAATATTGGTGTGATCCTTTGGCTGGGAGGAATGGCCACCACTGCCTTCAATGGTCAATTCGGCAGTTGCCGAGCCTTTTTCAGAAATGCCGACAACACCGACCGGTTGCTTCACGCCCGGAACCATATTTTCCACGATTGCTCCGCCTTCATCTAAGACGTAATCAAACATGATCCTCCGCTTTTTTAAGGTAGAAACGATTTTGTTCGCCCCTTCATTTCCCCCGATTTCTTCGTCAAAACCAAACATGAAATAAAGATCCCGATTGGGTGTAAAGTCATTTGCCAATA
Source organism: Bacillus sp. JJ1764 (assembly GCF_036962145.1). NCBI lineage: Bacteria > Bacillati > Bacillota > Bacilli > Caryophanales > Bacillaceae > Bacillus > Bacillus sp. JJ1764. The sequence goes on from NZ_JBALNY010000053.1 coordinate 27,457, forward strand.
AGTAATCCACAGCTTGGAGAATACCGATTACCCCGATTTTATCATCAAGCGTTCCTCGACCCCAGATCTTTCCGTCAACCACTGCTCCGCTAAATGGATCCTGATCCCACTTCGATTCCGTATCTTTTAACACGGGAACCACATCATAATGGCTTGTCAGGCCGACTGGATTTTTACTAGAATCCGACCCTTTCCATTTGAAAACTAAGCCGTAGCCATTTATCTTTTCAAAATCAAGCTTCTGAAAAACAGTCGGATAACTTGTATGCAAAAATGCGATAAACTTGTCAAATTCCTTGAAATCAAACTGACTGTGGTCCTGGTAGGAAACGGTCTTAAAGGTAATAGCTTTCGATAAATGCTCTACCGCTTCTTCTTGATTAAGAGTGGTATTAGTAGGATGAGGCGATGGTTGTTTTGATTTAATGGTAATGGTGTTGTATCCCGTTACAATGATGAATAGAAGGATGAGACCAAGCAAAATCCATACTATCTTCTTCCTCAAATAAATTCCCCCCACATAATCATATACTTCTATTCTATAATATTTTTTAAAAATTTTGACTATTATTTTAATACTATGAGCAAGCTCACTAGAGTATGTGGAAAAGGGCCAGTTGGTGACAGGCACCGCTCGTGGACAAATGAGGGGTATTTGTCCACGGTGGGTGGACAAGTTGTGTCTAGAAATTGGCAGTTGTTGATAGGTTGGTCATTTGTGTTGAATACCTGGTAATTTTTGTTGATAACAGGTGAATTTATGTTGATATATCGAATATTCTTGTCGATACCGAATCAAATACCGATTTGATTCCATCCAATCAGCCCCTTAAAACGCGCAAAAATGGCTAAGATATACGATCTAAATGATCAGGTATTAAATGGGTGAATAATTAGCTCCCTTCTATAAATGTTGGAAAAAACTATTTCAAGATAAAGTTTTCTATTCACTACTAACACGCTATGCTACTATAGACTAATGGACTAGGTTTTATGGAGGGTTTTTATGAAAAGACACAGCTATCTTGGGCCATTAGCAGCAGTGATCATTCCCTATCTTGTATTTGAAGTTTTGTATTCTGGTGTTCTAAAAGACACGATGTATATGTTTCCCAATGGGCATTTTTATATTGTCAGCGTGGTATCGATTTTAGCGAGTATGATTTCAATTGCCATCGGGGTTGTCGGAGTCAGAATTCGGAATATTAAGGTCAGCTTTCTATCTCTATCCTTTTTATCCTTAGCTATCCTATTTTCGATTCATGGATTATCTACGCCGCATTTTTTACTTGGAAGTACCCGCTTGCCAGGTATATCGGCGCAATTAAGCATGTTATTGGCTGCTAGTTGGATGTCCTTATCGGCTCTGCCTTCTGACAATCGTGTTATTGAATTTTTCTCAAAGCATCAGCGTTACCTTCATTCGGTTTGGACTGTTATGTTGTGTATATTTGGAACAGTAGGAATGATGTATCCAAACTTGGCAAATTTGATCCCATTAAATGTAAAACCACTTAATATCCTCATTACAGCAGTGGTTTTTCTATTAAATGGTTTTACGATTTATCGCTATTATTATTCATATCGTTATTCGCGCTTTCCATTGCAAATTGCCATAGTGTACAGTTCCGGCTGGATTACTGTCTCTCAAATTATCATGGTAAGAGGGGTTTTATGGGCCTCTAGTTGGTGGATTTATCACTTTTTATTACTAGCATCGATGATTGTGATGATAATAGGTTTGTATAAGCAATATTCGGTAAAGGGGACGCTTGTCAATTCCGTTCGCTCCCTTTTTACAAATGATCCGTTTGAACGGGTTACCCATAGTATTATTCCAAGTGTTAAAGCTCTTGTTACAGCTACAGAAAAGAAAGATACCTACACAGCAGGGCATACATTGCGTGTAACCATGTATGCTCTTAAACTGGCAGAAGAACTTCACTTAAAGCCGGAACAGCTTCGAATTATTGTTCAGGGAGGGCTCGTCCATGATGTTGGAAAAATAAGAGTCCCGGATACGATTTTAAATAAACCAGGCAAATTAACTGCAGAGGAACGGGTTAGAATTGAAAGACATCCGATTGATGGGTATGATATGTGTAGAGATCTTGGATTCATGAAGGATGAATTGGAAATCATCCGATTCCATCATGAAAAATGGGATGGGACTGGATATCCCGACCAATTAAAAGGTCAAAAGATTCCATACTTTGCAAGAATTGTTGCAGTGGCAGATGTTTATGATGCTTTAACTTCTGAGCGAGCATACCGGAAACCATGGCCGCACCAAAAAGCCATGGAATACATTAAAGAAAATAGTGGCACTCATTTTGATCCACAGTGTGTGATGGCATGGGAGAGGTTATGCGAACGAAATCCATTAGTATATGAGTATCCATCCCAATTTATCAAAGACCCAGAAACGATTCATAAGCTTACTGCATTATAATAACTCCAATACTACGAGAAATGGAGACAGAAATATCTTATGATACTCGTGATTGATAATTATGATTCATTTACATTTAATTTAGTGCAATATATTCGAAAAATTGGTGAACAGGTGATTGTCAAACGGAATGACGCCATTACACTGGAGGAAATCCGTCAGTTGAAACCAGACCAGATCCTCATTTCACCAGGACCAGGCAACCCGGATTCTTCAGGAATTTGCTTAGAGGTAGTCAGAACCTTTTATCAAGAGATTCCAATATTGGGTGTATGCCTGGGTCAGCAAATTATTGCTCAGGCCTTTGGAGGGTTGGTGAAAAAATCAAGCAAGCCTATGCATGGAAAAACCTCAAGCATCATCCATGACAAAAAAGGGTTATTCAACGGCCTGCCATCTCCCATGCGGGTCACCCGTTATCATTCATTAGTCGTGGACGAGGACGTATTGCCATCGTGCTTGGAAATTTCCGCCCGAAGTGAGGATGACGAGATCATGGCAATTCGCCATCACCAATACCCAATCGAAGCCGTTCAATTTCACCCAGAGGCTATTCTCACAGAATATGGCTTAGAGATGCTAAAGAATTTCTTTAAACATACAAAGCAATATAAGGAAGAAACTGATGAAAACAGAACCTATTCTCTCATTTGAATTCTCGCATTCTGATGGAAAAATAATACCCTATACGTTTCAAAATCCTCATCGTGTGATTACAGCCTACACGATTGAAGAGGTTGAGCCTTGCCTTCGGTTGGTGGAGGACGCTGTTGAACAGGGATTCTATGCTGCTGGGTTTCTTTCTTATGAAAGTGCCCCTGCCTTTGATCCTGCGTACATGGTCCACAAAGGGAACAAATTGCCATTACTTTGGTTTGGCATTTTTCAAGAACCCGACCATCTGCCGTTAAACAGTTCAGGTACGTACACTTTGTCAGAATGGAAGCCTTCTATCGAAATAGAAGAGTATAACGCTGCTATTGATTCGATAAAACAATCGATTGAGGATGGCGTCACTTATCAAATTAACTATACAATCCGGTTAACCTCGCAATTTCAGGGAGATGAAATGGCCTTTTTTGAAAATCTAAAAAGGGGGCAAACCTCAAACTATTGTGCCTATCTGCATGCAGGGGACCACAGCATTTTATCCGCTTCACCTGAATTATTTTTTCATTTGAAAGGGGACAAAATCGTCACCAGGCCAATGAAAGGAACGGTAAAACGGGGAAAGACCTTAAATGAGGATATCACCAATGCCAATTGGCTCTATCACTCCGAAAAAAACCGTGCTGAAAATGTAATGATTGTCGATTTATTGCGCAATGATCTAGGGATGATCGCCGAACCGGGAACGGTTGAAGTGGAAAGCCTTTTTGATATTGAACAATACCCAACGGTGCATCAAATGACTTCGACCATTTCAGCGCAGGTTTCCGAGCAGGTCACCATTTTTGATGTCTTTAAGGCACTGTTTCCGTGTGGCTCCATTACCGGTGCTCCCAAGGTTAGTACGATGAACATTATTGCTGAGTTAGAAACAGCACCACGTGAAGTGTATTGCGGTGCAATAGGTTTTATTACTCCTCAGAAGGAAGCTGTTTTTAATGTTCCAATCAGAACGGTCATCATTGATCAGCACTCCGGCGAAGCCACCTATGGGGTGGGCGGAGGTGTTACTTGGGATTCTACTGCCGAAGGAGAGTACCAAGAAATCTTGGCAAAAGCGAAATTGTTGAGTGAGAATCGTCCGCCATTTCAATTGCTGGAAAGCATTTTACTAGAGAATGGAACGTATTTTTTACTGGCAGAACATCTGAAACGATTGGAAGATTCTGCACAGTATTTCGGTTTCATTTATAAAAAAGGGAACGTGGAAGAATCTTTGCAGCAGTTTGCCATGCAAAATCAACTAGGCTGCTATAAGGTTCGCTTGCTTTTATCACGTGACGGTTCACTAATAATGGAAGGCCAGTCTATTATGCCAATGGATGAACCGTTGCAGGTAATGGTGGCTAAACACCCTATCGATAAAAATTCTCCTTTTTTATATCATAAAACAACGAACCGAATGATTTATTCTGACTTTCAGCAGAATAAGCCGAAAGATGTTTTTGATGTGTTGCTGTGGAATGAGAGCGGGGAGCTGACTGAATTCACTAATGGGAATATTGTCATAGAAATGGATGGTCAGTATTGGACACCTCCAGTGGAGAGTGGCCTTCTTGCAGGAACCTATCGGAATAGGCTAATTAAATCTGGGAAAATCCATGAAAAAATTCTCACCAAAGCCGATTTGAAAAAATGCACGCGGGTGTGTTTTATTAATAGTGTACGGAAATGGATCGATGTACAGGTACAAGAGCATTAGGAAGGGGGCAACTACCAAGATTAGGTGTTGCCCTTTTCATGTGCCTTTTTTTGTTTTATACTATAAATATAAGTGACTGGTAAAATATTACTCGCAAAAAGTATTTTTATCCCTTGCTCCCATAGATTTTTCAAAAAAGTAGATTTTGGTAATCCAACTTGTTCAGAAATGAGCAAAGTTTTTTGAAAAAGGGGGAAATAATAATGGCCAATATTGAGCTGCTTGAACAAATGATTCAGCCTGTATTAACGATTAGGGTAAAAACGACAATGGATCTGCTGCCAAAATTGATTGGTGAAAGCTTCATGCAAATTACCTCATATTTGAATGAGCTTGGAGAAGGTCCGATTGGTGCTCCTTATGCAGCATACTATAACATGGATATCCAGAATGTTGAGGTAGAGGTAGGTTTCCCGGTAGCTGGTTTGTTCCCAGACCGTGACAAAATAAGGGCAGGTCTGATTCCTCCCGGTAAGGTAGCTTCCTACATGTATAAGGGGCCCTATTCCGAAATGGAGTCCGCCTATCAGGAAATCATCAATTGGATTGCAGACCATGGATATGAAAGAAGCGATGTCTACTATGAATATTATTATAATTCTCCCGGCGAAGTAGAAGAAAGCGAACTGCTGACTAGAATTGTGATTCCTTTGAAGAGGAATAAAGTGAAACAGCAACAAAATGATTAGAAATAAAGGCTTGTCACCTGCTCGTAAAGAAGCGGGTGACAAGTTTTTTTAATATAAACTTCAAAGGTTATATGGTTGTATTTACCATTAGTACATGTGGCGGAAATTAGGTATTATGAACTAATAAATACCATACTTGTATACTAAAAAACACTATATTATTCTATATATCAATGTTAAAATAAAATATATTTGATCAGGGCAAACTCATTGAAAGATGAGGACGCAAAACTGCAGACCTACGGGATAACCTATGGTGGCTGAGTTACCGAAGGGTTAACTTTTGCAAACCGAAGAGATATTTCCAAAGTGGAAATAGCTCTTTTTGTTTTTGAAAAAATGATTGTGAACGTACGTACATACTTATAACGTGAGGGATTACGATGATTACATCTGGACGAGCAGCATTAATCGCCTTATTACTGACCAATTTTTTATACTTTTGCTGGACGCTGATTTTTAAAGATATTGAATCGTTGAGGGCGATAGGTGTAGCAGTTTTTCCTATATTTGGAGGAATCCTAAGCGGTATTTGGCTCTTTAAAGCCTATCGGAAAATATCAGATAAAAGCAAATATTTTTGGATGCTACTTTGTATCGGATCCTTCCTGATTGTAGTGTCCAATTTTGTTTACCTCTTTGTCCAGGTAACTACCGGAAAAACCGACTTTCCTTTATTCACTTCGTTTATATGGCAAGCGGGCTATATCTTTTACTCCATTGCATTAATGTATAAAACGAAATTGTGGAGTGGCCCTTTTTTGAAAAATCCACATTTATTTAATATTTTTATTTTCATGATAAGTGCCACGGTGATTAGTATTCATTACTTAATTAAGCCTATATTGGGGGCTGTTAGTCAATCTTTCCTAGCGACTTTTCTCGCTGTGGCTTTACCGTTAACTGATTTAACGATTTTGTTTATTACCATATTACTATTTCAACTATCGCAGCATCATAATGAGAAATTTCCCATCTTCCCACTTACGATTGGATTTTTTATTCAAATTATTGCCGATACCATTTATGTATTTCAATTATCACACCATACATATATTCCAGGAAACGTGGTTGATGTTTTATATTTACTAGCAATAATGGTCATCGGTCTGGTTGGACTATATGCGGAGGATCAATCCTCCGAACTTAAATGGGAGCTTGAAAAACCTCCTGAAGCCAAAGAGTCTCTTTTTCCAATGGTCAGTGTTCTATTTCTAATTATTTTGGAGCTTCAAAGCTATCAATGGCATGTCAACCTATTAAGTTTTGGGTTATCCATTATCTTTCCCATCATTCTGACCAGGCAGATTTTTATTATTAAAAGAAGTGAAACCATCATGAGTGAATACCAAATTTTGGCCTATTTCGATCAATTAACCGGCTTAAATAATCGGGCAAGCTTTAATGAGGATCTGGACCAAATAATGGAGATGGCAAGTGAAAACAATCGTATTGTTGGATTTCTATTAATTGATTTGGACCGTTTTAAAAATATAAATGATTCCCTGGGGCATCTATTTGGAGATCAAGTCTTAAAAAAATCTGCCGAAAAGCTAAAAGGTACTTTAGGAGAGCGTGATCATATTTATCGGTTGGGCGGGGATGAATTTATTATTATTCTTCCTGATGCGGACAGGAATAAATGTGAATATAAGGCTAAAACCATTATTCGGCAATTTTCCGAGCCTTTTGTTATAGGTGAACATGAGGTAGCTATAACTCCAAGTATTGGGATTAGTTTATATCCCGAAGATGGAAATACTGCAGAAGAGATTCATAAAAACGCTGATGTAGCCATGTATTTGGCAAAAGGAAGAGGGCGAAACAATTATAAATTTATTAATGAAGAATTGAATCAAAAGAATTCCCGCAAAATACAGCTTGAGAATGGACTAAGAAAAGCCATTGATAAAAAACAGCTTGAGGTGTATTATCAGCCAATTATTGAAATGAAATCGAGAAAAATAAAAGGTGTAGAAGCCCTATTACGTTGGAAGCACCCAGACTTGGGATGGATTTCACCGGCCGAGTTTATCCCGATTGCTGAGGAAACTGGGCAAATTGTCATGATTGGCGAGTGGGTACTGAAAAATGCCTGCCAACAGAATAAGGCTTGGCAAGATGCGGGATTATCGCCTGTGTATCTATCGGTAAATGTTTCTGTTCGACAATTTCAACATTATGAGTTTATCAAAACCGTACAAAATATCCTACGTGATACAGGTCTACAACCGGAATATCTAGAATTGGAAATTACCGAAAGCATCATGCAAAACGTAAAAGAATCGACAGAGATCCTAAATGAGTTAAAAACCATGGGAGTAAAAACGGCGATTGATGATTTTGGGACAGGCTATTCATCTTTATATATTTTACGCGAATTACCGATAAATACGCTAAAAATTGATAAATCGTTTATTGATGTAATGGCTGATTCCGAGCGAGAATCATTGGTGAAAACAATCATTGACTTAGGAGTAAACTTAAATTTAAAGGTCGTTGCAGAAGGAATTGAACACGAGCATCAGGCAAGAATATTAACAGCGCTTAATTGTAGCTACGGACAAGGCTATTTATTTTCAAAACCTCTGGATTCTTTTAGCTTTGGGATATTGCTTCATGATATGGTCGTGAAGGGTGCGCAATGGGATCATGCAGCAGGGTAAACAGTTTCGCGCTTTTATCAAGAAATAGAGAGGAACCATTATGAACGAAAAAGATACGTTAATGGAGATACCCAAGTTAAATAAATTGATCCGGAAAATAAGTTGGTGGTCAATTTTAGTTGGATCGATTCTAACATGTATAGGCTTATTGACGACTTCAGGGACTGAAAATTATATAAGGAACGTAAAGCAGTTGCTTTTTCTGCAGTCAATGATGATTACCTCCTTGTTGATTGTGATCGAAATTTTATGCCGTTTATTTAAACGGTGGAATGAATATTTCGGTTTATTGGGATTATTATTATCATTATTGGTTTACATTTGGCTTTATCCATATGTGAATGGTATTCATTTTATTCTATTTATTGCAATCGTTATTTCGGCATTATACCTTGAATATGAAAAAGTTTATTTTACAAGTGCATTATGCTTAATTTCCATTGTAGGGATGTTCTTCTTTCATAAACCTTTCTCACGTGATTTAACGGCACCTGACCTATTATTATATATTGGTGTCTACATTTGTTTTACAATTATCTCATTAGGTATTATTAGTAGAGGGAAACAATTTTTTATTCACTTGGAAAAGTCAAATAAAGAACAAGAAGAATTGCTAGTGAAAAATATTTTGATGGACAGGGCCAGTAAGATAGATCCTCTAACCGATTTATATAATCATAAAACGTTTCATGAATATCTTGAAGGGTTAATTGAACAAAGTGAAAACAATCAATTGCCCCTCCAATTGGCCATTATTGATATTGATAATTTTAAAAAGGTCAATGATAATTATGGACACTGGGTGGGGGATATTGTTTTAAAACGCGTAAGCGACCAAATTAAGGCTCATATTACACTGAACGATTTTGCCTCAAGATATGGCGGTGAAGAATTTTCGGTTATTTTTACCGAAAAAAGTATTGCTGAGTCATTTGCATTGACGGAACAATTGCGGAAAAGTGTGAGCCAGATGATTCATGAGGAATTAGATCATAAGGCAGTTACAGTAAGTATTGGATTGTCCTCTTATGATAGGGGGCTTGGGAAAGAAAACTTTTTTAAGATGACGGATGACTGTTTATATGAAGCCAAACACAATGGAAAAAATCAGACGGTTATTGCAAAGAATACAGAATAAAAATTCCCACCTGCCAAGAGGATAGGTAGGTTTTTTTTGTGCTCTTTTTTTAATAAATATAAAAAGTACAAAAAATACAAAGGAATGAATCACGTGTAAATAAGAAAGGTTGCCCACTTTTTATCACTTATGGTTTTATCTATTTACATTCCGAATGGAATAAATTACACTTTAAACGACAAAGTATTAAAGTAGAGATTTACTAATTTTGTTTTTACATAAGGAGGAATTGTTGTTGAGTACTCATATTGGTGCTAAAGAAGGAGATATTGCTGAATCCATTCTGCTTCCAGGAGATCCTTTACGTGCAAAATATATTGCCGAAACATTTTTGGAAGGGGCGGAATGCTATAATAACGTCCGTGGGATGCTTGGTTTTACTGGAACCTATAAGGGCAAGCGAGTATCGGTTCAAGGAACAGGTATGGGGCATCCATCTATTTCGATTTATGTAAATGAGTTGATTCGCTTCTATGGTGTTAAGAACTTAGTTCGCGTTGGAACCTGTGGAGCTTTAAATAAAGATGTTAAAATTCGCGATGTGATTATTGCCATGACTTCGAGCACTGATTCACAAATTAACCGCTTGGAGTTTTCCGGAATTGATTTCGCACCATGTGCAAGCTGGGATCTTCTTAAGAAAACCTACGATGCGGGTGTTGAAAAAGGCTTAAACCTTCGGGTGGGTAATGTTTTCTCATCAGATGTATTCTATCGGGAAAGCATGGATCTTTATAAAAAATTGGGCGAACATGGAGTGCTTGCGGTTGAAATGGAAACAAACGCGCTGTACACGATTGCGGCCCGTTATGGAGTCAATGCTCTTGGCGTATTAACAGTAAGTGACCACCTGTTAACCGGCGAGGAAACGACGGCAGAAGAACGTCAAACCACTTTTAATGATATGATTGAGATTGCATTGGATGCAGTAATTAAATAAATTGAAAAAGGAATTTGCCGCTATAAGGCAAATTCCTTTTTAATATTCTTCAGTAAAATAATCAAGGATCATGCAGCCGGCTCCTTGTGCCACGATTTCATAAGCGGTAGTGGATTTAATGATCCTAGTTTGAATTTGGGTATTGTGACGTAATCGCTTTTGCGCCGTTTGTGAGACTACATCGAAAAAGAGCGGTTTTGGTATTAAGGCCCCACCACAAATCACAACATCAGGCCGCAGTAGCAAAATCAGGTTGCTAAGACCAACACCATAATAATAGGCCGCATCTTGGACAACCTCGAGACTAAGCGGATCCTTTTCCTCAATCGCTTCTAAGATATGATGGAAGTCAATCTCTCCAGGATCTGTTACCCTTTCTTGCAAGATAGAATATTTTCCTCTTTTGATTTTTCGGACGACTTCATCTCGGATTGCCGGTATACTAGAGTAGGCTTGCAGACAGCCAAAAGACCCGCAGGTACAGCGGCGACCATGAATATCAACAGTCATATGCCCGAATGCATCATCAATATCATTTTTATAACTGACCATTCTGCCTTGAAAGATGGCTCCATAACGAATACCTAAATCATTAGAGACAAAAGTGAGATTATCAGTCTCCTTCCAATGATTTTTTCGATATTCGGCTAAGGCAGCAAGGTTAATTCCATTATCAAGCAACACCAAGATCTCGTTTTTTTTCTGCAAGTATTCAATAATATTAAGATTTTCCCATCCCCCAGCAGTAAATAAATGGGGATTCTTAAGGGTTCCCTGCTCACGGTCGATAGGATCAATAACTCCAATGCCGATTCCTAATAATTGCTCTTTTGCAATTTGGTGTTTTGCCAGTAATGAATCAATACATGAAGTGATATAGTCCAGTGTATATTCGCCAGTACATTCTGAGCTCATCTTTAATTTTTCAATGCCTACGATTTCTAAATTAAGATTAAGCAATAATATGGTAGTATATAAACTAGTAAGTTCCACACCGATCACATAGTTCTTATGAGGATGTATCACATACATTAACGGCTTCCGACCGCCGCTCGATTCCCCAATCCCACTATCATAAATTAATCCCTCTTGAACCAGTTCATCCAGCAACCGTGCGCAAGTTGAATGCTTATACCCGGTAAGCTCGGAAAGAGTATTAATTCTTACAGGTCCCAGTTTACGAATTAAACTATATAAAAGCTTTAAACTTTTGGTTTTTGGTGATGTTATGCCAATAAATTCCTTGAGCATCCGGTTCCTCCAGAAAATTATTCAATCTACAAGATATTTTACCCATGTTTTAAAAAAGAAGAAACCCGTTTTTCTTATATTTATAAAAAGCGAGGGAAAATTTGAAAAAATGTCTGTATTTTTATGGAAGTTTTTTTCAAAATGGATACAAGCATTATGTATTGAATTTATGCTATTAGAGGAGTAAAGCAATGGAGTCTAAACCGTTACAGTCAAAATACGGTTGGAAAAATTCAGGTACTTCTTGGAAAAGCTTATTTTGCTAATTGAAATAGACATTTTTGTGTTGTATTTCGGAATATTATAGTGTTATAATGTGGTAGTATGATAATATGGTAACGTACTAAAGGATTTTGATATTCTATTAAAGGTGGTTAACAGATTATGAAGCGTTTAGCAGCTTTATTTTTATTAATAGGTGCATTGTTCACTGTACTAACAGCGTGTTCTGGTTCTTCAACGGATTCTAAAAGCGATGATAAAACATTGGTAATTGGAATTGACGATAAATTTGCGCCAATGGGCTTCCGTGATGAGAAGAATAATATTGTCGGCTTCGATATTGACTATGCGAAGGCAGCCGCCAAAAAAATGGGTATGAAAGTTGAATTTCAGCCAATCGATTGGAAAACAAAAGAGTCTGAGTTAAGCAGTGGCCGGATTGACCTAATTTGGAACGGTTATACTATTACGGATGATCGTAAGAAGAAGGTTCTATTTACAAAACCTTATTTGAAAAATGCTCAAGTCGTTGTGACACTCTCTAATTCAAAACTATCAAAGCTGTCTGATTTGGAAGGTAAGGTTGTCGGTCTACAATCTCTTTCTTCGGCATCAGATGCATTATATGCCAACCCAATCAAGTCTAAAATTAAGACTGTTACCGAGTTTGGCGATAATGTTATGGCATTGAATGACTTAAAGAGCGGCCGCTTAGATGCCGTTGTTATTGATGAAGTGGTCATTGATTATTACATGACAAAAGAAAAGGGTGCGTTTAAAGTTCTTGATGAGTCACTTGCCCCTGAGGAATATGGTGTAGGTGTAAAAAAAGGCAATGATGCATTGCTGAAGAAGCTGCAAAATGCACTTGATAAAATGAACGAAGACGGCACTGCTGCTGATATTTCAACAAAATGGTTTGGAGAAGATAAAGTATTAAAGTAAGAATTTAGTACAAAGCAGGATTTCCAAGGGAAACCCTGTTTTGTTTTTGGAGGAAGCCTACTATGTCGTTAGATTATTTCATTTCGATCCTTGGTCCGATGCTTGATGGCGCACAAATGACAGTGCTGTTATTTATCGTGTGTATTGCTGTGTCCATTCCACTTGGATTTTTTTTGACATTGGCAGTAAGAAGCAACTTTAAACCACTGTCTTGGCTGGCGCAGGGATATGTTTATATGATGCGGGGGACGCCGCTGTTACTGCAGCTGTTATTTATTTGTTTTGGATTGCCGATGATTCCTGGAATTGGACAATATCTGGTGCTTGACCGTTTTGTGGCAGCATGCTTAGGGTTTATATTAAACTATGCAGCTTATTTTGCTGAGATTTTCCGCGGCGGGCTGCTGGCGATTGATAAAGGACAATATGAAGCAGCGCAAGTGCTTGGTTTTAACAAATGGCAAATGACGACTCGGATTATTTTACCGCAAATGTTCAGGATTGCTTTACCGGCAGTTGCCAATGAATCGGTAACGTTGGTAAAAGACACTGCTTTGTTATATGCAGTCGCTGTACCGGAGTTATTGCACTTTGCTGAAACAGCCGTAAACAGGGACTTTACGATTGCCCCATTTGTCGTGGCTGGTTTGATTTACTTATTGATGACGCTGATCTTAACTGTATTTTTTAAATGGATTGAAAGACGATTCAAATTTGAATAGAAAGGAGTGGTGGAAGTGGCTATCATCGAAGTAACCAACCTCAAAAAGTCGTATGGAAATCTGGATGTTCTGAAGCAAATTACCTTTGATGTAAATAAGAATGACGTCGTTGCTGTGATTGGTCCATCTGGATCTGGAAAAAGCACCATGCTCCGTAGCCTCGTGCATCTTGAAAAAATTGAGGGCGGAAGCATTAATGTATCAGGTGATTATCTGGTAAAGGACGGCATTTATTCCTCACCACAAGAGATTAAACGGGTTACATCAAGAATGGGGATGGTGTTCCAGCACTTTAATCTATTCCCACATTTAACCGTAAAGGAGAACCTGGAGCTCGCCCCGAAAATGGTAAAAAAGGAGCCGAAGAGTTCTGTGCAGCAGCGAAGTAAGGAAATTTTGGCGAAAATTGGGTTGACTGATCGAGCTGAGGCCTATCCGGCGAATCTTTCCGGCGGGCAAAAACAAAGGGTGGCCATCGCTCGTGCCTTGATGATGAATCCTGAAATTTTGTTATTTGACGAACCAACTTCAGCTTTGGATCCTGAGTTGACAGGTGAAGTTCTTCAGGTTATGAAAGACCTTGCCGAAGAGCACATGACGATGATTGTTGTCACACACGAAATGGGTTTCGCCAAAGAGGTTGCCAACAAAGCCATTTTTATGGACAATGGCGAAATCATTGAAACAGGTCACCCGAGTGAGCTATTTACCAACCCAAGCAACCAACGGACGAAGGCGTTTTTGAATCGGGGCTTAAAATAAAGACCAGTTCTGTAGAGCTGGTTTTTTTGTCTGTCCGAAAGAAATGAAGAATGGGGATTCAACAAAAATAGGCTGGGATTCAACAAAATAGGGAATGAATTCAACAAAAATAGGCGTAAATTCAACAACAAAGTGGCTGAATTCAACAAAATAGCAAAAAAGTCCCGTAATCAAAAAGCCGGCACCAATCAATAACTTGACTACCGTCAAATTTCGTTATACATTGAGGACAATTTGATGTTTGTTTGAGGTGTTGAAAATGGAGTTACCGAAAGAGTTTCTTTTCAAAATGCAGGAACTATTACAAGAGGAATATGAGGAATTTTTACATAGTTATGAGTTACACCGGTCGCAGGGATTGCGAGTGAATACATTAAAAATTCCTATTGAGGAATTCAAGGCAGTAAGTCCGTTTGCTTTGGAGAAGGTTCCGTGGGTCACGGAGGGCTTTTATTATTCAGAGGAGGACCGTCCCGGAAAGCATCCTTACCACGAGGCGGGATTATATTATATTCAGGAACCAAGTGCGATGGCTGTAGGTGAGTTGTTGGACCCGAAACCAGGTGAACGGGTCCTAGATCTTTGTGCTGCTCCGGGTGGTAAAACCACTCATCTAGCTTCTAAAATGAAACAACAAGGCTTTTTGCTGACGAACGAAATTCACCCGGCTCGGGCTAAAATCCTTTCACAAAACGTGGAGCGCATGGGGATTACAAATGCGGTGGTCACAAATGAAACACCTGCTCGACTAGCCCAGAGATTTCCGGCTTATTTCGATCGAATTTTAGTAGATGCTCCGTGCTCTGGAGAAGGAATGTTCCGTAAAGATCCAGACGCATGCGCCGAATGGAGTCCCGAGAATGTTGCGGTATGTGCGGGAAGGCAGCAGGAAATTCTAGGTCATGCTGCAACCATGCTTCGCCCAGGTGGCAGGCTGGTGTACTCCACTTGCACGTTCTCACCAGAGGAGAATGAAGGAACGATCAGTGAATTTTTAAAGAAGGAACCTAACTTCGAATTGGAAGAAAGTATTTTTTTTGAAGGATTTGCTCACGGTCGTGCCGACTGGGTATCCGATCCTGCACCACATCTGGATAAGTCGATAAGGATCTGGCCACACCAAGTCCGTGGTGAAGGACATTTTATGGCTGTTTTACGAAAAAAAGACGGTGAAGAGCCAGCAAAGCGGCAATATGCTAAAACCTTGAATGATCGTAAAGTTCTAAAGAGCTATTTGGAATTTGCGGACACATCGCTAACCGAAAAACCAACAGGTGACTACCTGTTATTTGGCGAACAATTATATATTTTGCCACAGGAAATGCTATCACTGGACAACCTTAAAGTTCTTCGGCCCGGCTGGCATTTGGGCACAATCAAGAGAAATCGCTTTGAACCATCTCATGCCTTAGCCCTTTCATTAAAGGGGGATCAGGTTAAGCACAAATGGAATCTTGCCGTGGATTCACGGGAAATTCAGGCTTATTTAAGGGGGGAGTCCCTCCAAGCAGAAGGTGAAAAAGGTTGGTATCTGGTTGAAGTAGATGGCTATTCACTCGGATGGGGGAAATGTTCTGATCACTTTTTGAAAAACCATTACCCTAAGGGGCTGCGGTGGACCGGAGTTTATTGAGTTAAATTTTTAGTATGAAACCGTTTACAATGCTTGAAAACTACTTTATAATAAAAGCTAATTACATAGTGATCACATGTTACTGATTCGATCAGGCATGGTGGTAAAATAAAAGGATTTTTGTGTCCTTTTGTTATACCCCCATGCCTTTTTTGTTTTTTCAAAAACCTAAGGGGTGTGTGTGGATATGAAGTTTAACTTATTCAAAAAAGTGAGTCCAATAAGCATTTATGCACCGGTCGATGGAGAAATCATTCCTCTTGAGGAAGTGCCGGATCCGGTTTTCAGTCAAAAAATGATTGGGGAAGGGGCTGCTATATATCCAAGTGGTGGAAAGATTCTAGCTCCTGTTGAGGGGAAGATCATTCAGGTGGCCCCGTCGAAACACGCCCTAGGGATTCTTGCCGAGGATGGTTCAGAGATCCTTATTCATATTGGTTTGGAAACGGTGTCTCTAAAGGGGGAGGGCTTTACTGCTCTAGTAGCGGAAGGAGACCAAGTTTCAGTCGGCCAGCCACTGATGGAAGTGGATTGGGAATTTATCAAAGAGCATGCTGATAGCACGGTAACACCAATTGTCATGACCAATGGTAGTGACAAACAAATAAATAGAACAAATGAAAAAACAGCCATTGCCGGAAAAACAGTTATTATACTAGTTCAACAGGAAAGGAGGTGGTAGCTTTCAGACAGACAGTTTATTGAATACCTGCATCATTTGCCGGAATTATTTATTATTACTTTTTGGGGGGAAATGAAATGAAAGGGTATTTACAAAGAATTGGCCGTTCGTTGATGTTGCCTGTTGCTGTTTTACCTGCAGCTGCTATTTTAATGGGGATTGGATATTGGATTGACCCGACAGGCTGGGGGGCAGGAAGTCCTATTGCTGCGTTTTTGATTAAAGCAGGGGGCTCTATTATTGACAATATCCCGATTCTTTTTGCAGTCGGCGTTGCGCTAGGGATGGCGAAAGAAAAGGATGGTTCGGCTGCCCTGAGCGGTTTGGTAGCTTTCCTAGTCGTCACCACCTTGCTGAAAACTGAAACTGTCGCCATGCTGCAGGGAATAGATGCGGCAAAGGTTGACCCTGCTTTTGCAAAAATCGGAAATGCTTTCGTCGGAATTCTTTCTGGTATTGTTGCATCGATGATGTATAACCGCTTCAGTCATGTGAAATTGCCGGATGCCTTGGCGTTCTTCAGTGGAAAACGTCTGGTTCCTATCATGACGGCTGTATCGATGTTGGTTGTTTCGTTAGTATTATTTTTTGTATGGCCATGGATTTTTACAGGTTTAGTATCATTTGGTGAAGCCATTGCAAAATTAGGTGCATTAGGTGCAGGCTTGTATGGTTTCTTTAACCGGTTATTGATACCAACTGGATTGCACCATGCCTTGAACTCCGTATTCTGGTTTGATGTGGCAGGCATTAATGATATCGGTAACTTTTGGTCCGGTAAAGGAACTCTTGGTATTACAGGCAGATATCAAGCCGGCTTCTTCCCGATTATGATGTTTGGTTTACCAGCGGCAGGTCTTGCCATGTACCACACTGCTAAGACAAAAAAGAAAAAGCAGGTGGCGTCCTTAATGTTGGCAGCTGGATTCGCTTCCTTCTTTACCGGTGTAACTGAGCCCATTGAATTTGCTTTCATGTTCTTGGCACCCATGCTTTATTTGGTTCATGCCATTTTAACCGGTATTTCCTTGATGATTGCGGCAGCTTTCCACTGGACTGCTGGGTTTGGGTTCAGTGCAGGACTTGTCGACTTTATTTTAAGTTCAAGATTGCCGCTGGCACATCAGCCATATATGCTGCTGGTTCAAGGTTTGGTGTTTGCTGTCATTTACTACTTCTTGTTCCGCTTTATCATTGTGAAATTTAACTTAGCTACTCCGGGACGGGAAGAGGATGATGAGGAGACTGTTGAAGCTAGCACATCAGGAGATGGTAGATTTGCTGCATTGGCAGCACAAATTTATGCAGGCTTGGGCGGGGATACTAATGTCATGTCTGTTGATAATTGCGTCACACGTTTAAGAATAGAAGTTAAGGATATGAATGCTGTAGATCAAAAGAAGATAAAAGCAACTGGGGTGCCGGGGATTAAAGTGGTTGGACCCAATAGCATTCAAGTCATTGTTGGTACCAATGTCCAATTTGTAGCCGATGAAATAGAGAAAATCCGCAGGAAATAAATTTAAATAAAAAGCTTGGATTGGCCGGTACACCACCATCCAAGCTTTTTTAATTAAGAGGCCGTTCGTAGCCTTTCGATATGGAGGGTAACGAACCCGAGTTCAAATTCTGGAAGGTGAATATTATGCTGACTGGAAAGATTCATTGATATCCGTTTGGCACAACTGTACGAATTTGGAAATTTTTCTACGATCATTTTTAGCATTTCATCATCCATGGTTGGTGCCGTGTGATTGTAGGCTCTTGTTAAAGTAAAGCGAAGATGGCTAATAAGGCGTTGGTAGGACAGATCATTCTCGTCAATATCAGTCCCCAGGAAGTCTTTAATAGTTTGAATCATGTCCCGAAGAATGGCTGTTTGCCGCAGTGTTTGCTTAATATCACCGCCTTGAAGCTTAGCTGTATGAAGATGCAGGGCAATATAGGCAGCCTCGTCGACTGGCAATTTGAGCTTTGTTTTTTGTTCAATATGCTGTATGGCCCACAGCCCAATGTCAAACTCCTTCTTATAAAGCATTTTGATTTCGTGGAACAGCTTATTTTTAACATGGATTCCATCGCTGACCCGTTCAATCGCGAAAGACAAGTGGTCAGTAAGCGCGATATGAATGTGCTCGTTTAATTTAGTCTGCAGTATTTCTTCAGCATAGGAAATAATCTCTTCTGATAGCTCGAAATGTTCCTCGGGGATTTGTTGAAGAAGCTGCTGAAACCTCTCTTTTTCCTTCATTACAAAGAGCTTTTCAATTTTAGTAGGATTAATGATATCATTTTTCTTTTTTTGATAGGCAATGCCAGCACCAACAGCAATTTTTTCTTCGTTTTGATCAATAATGACAACAGCATTGTTGTTAAGGATTTTTTTGATTTTCAACTGGAACCAACTCCTGTTATTCCGCTGTTTAGGCGGGAGAATGGTAGGGCTAGGCATTAGGATAAATTCGCCTGTTTTTACATAAAGAGGAGTGTTTCAAAGCACTTCGAAAGCGACACTGTTTTTCCTTTTGTTAAAATCATGTAATCTGGTTGGATTAGTGTCTTTTTTAGAGAAAATAGTTTAATCTAAAGA